>DASYQG010000102.1:0-9237 GCA_036005825.1 Chitinophagaceae bacterium
GAAGAAAAGATCACTGTTTGTTACCAGAGTTGTAATCCTGCGTTTGCTGAAAAAGTTAGTGAGAAAATCAAGCAACAAATAAAGGAGAAGTATTCGCTCCCTGATCAATATTTTCTTTATGTGGGATCGATCATCGAAAGAAAAAACCTGCTTGGTATTTGTAAAGCAATTTATCTTTTAAGAAATGAACTTAAAATTCCGTTGGTAATAATAGGAGATGGAACCAAATATAAACAGCAGGTAAAAGATTTTATAAGACAGAATGGTTTGGAGAAGCAGATGATTTTTTTATCTGAAAATCCCCTGGCAAAAGTTTCTTCTTCTTTTTTAAAGGCGGAAGATTTCCCGGCTATTTATCAATCAGCAATTGCCATGATCTATCCATCTTTCTTTGAAGGGTTTGGTATCCCGGTACTCGAAGCATTGTGGAGCCGTTTACCAGTTATCACTTCAAGTGTTTCTTGTTTGCCCGAAGCAGGTGGTGATGGAGCTTATTATGTAGATCCAAATAGTTCCGAAGAAATTGCGGAAGGAATGAAAACGATCTTTGCTGATGGATCATTTACTGAAGCATTGAAAGAAAAAGGTTGGCAGCATGCGCAAAATTTTACGCAACAGAAATGTGCAGCTAATGTGATGAAAGTTTATGAAAGTTTGAAAGTAGTAGTTGAAAGTTGAAGGTTAAATGTTGAAAGAATGAAGATTTTTGAAAAAGATATAGAGAAATGTTTGGAGACACTGAAAGCCGGAGATTTGATCCTTTACCCAACCGATACTGTTTGGGGTATTGGATGTGATGCTACAAATGAGGAGGCAGTAGAAAAGATATACAAACTGAAAAGACGCAGTGATGAAAAAGCAATGATCGTGTTGGTGGCAGATGAAAGAAATATTATGCAGCATGTGGCCGCTCCTGATCTTTCCTTATTTGATTATTTAGACAAAACAACAAGGCCAACAACGGTGGTTTATGAGGGAGCGCTAGGTTTTGCTGATAATATTGTTGCAAATGATGGTTCAATAGCAATCCGGATCTGCAAAGATGATTTTTGTCGTCAGCTTATAAAAAGATTTAGGAAGCCGATCGTTTCTACATCTGCAAATATTTCCGGAATGCCTTCGCCAAAAATATTTAAAGAAATTACAGATGAAATAAAAAAAGGCGTTGATTATGTTGTTGAATATAAACAGCAGGATGAAATTTCTGCTCAGCCATCTTCACTTATTAAATGGAACAACGGCAATGTGACCATTCTTCGTCCATAGCCAATACATCAATTATCTTTGCCCGAGTCTATGGATATAAAATGCACAGAAAAAGAATTGTTTATTCTAAAGAAGATTGCCCACGCTGCTGAAGAATTGGGTATGGAAACTTATTTGATCGGTGGCTTTGTACGAGATAAGATCATTGGACGCAAGACCAAAGATGCAGATATTGTTTGTGTAGGAGATGGTATCGGGTTAGCTAAGGCAGTTGCAAAACGTTTCAAGCCTGAACCAAGATTTAGTTACTTTAAAAATTTCGGTACTGCACATATTAAAGTTGATGATTTCGATCTTGAATTTGTTGGTGCCCGTAAAGAAAGTTATCATTATCACTCCCGCAAACCTGATGTTAGCTCAGGAACATTAAAGGACGACCAGGATCGACGTGACTTTACCATCAATGCGCTTGCAATAAGTTTAAATGAAAAAGATTTTGGAAAACTTATTGATCCATTTGATGGAATTAATGATATCAAAAAAGGAATCATAAGAACGCCGCTTGATCCCCTGCAGACTTTCAGTGATGATCCACTTCGTATGATGCGTGCCATCCGCTTTGCTTCACAACTTGGGTTTACAATTGAACAAAAAACTTTCCAGTCTATCAAAGATAATGCAGATCGTATCTCAATTGTTTCGCAGGAAAGAATAACGGATGAACTTGTAAAAATTATTGATAGCACAGTTCCCTCAATTGGTTTCGATCTTTTGTACCAGTCAGGGGTGTTGCATATCATTTTTCCGCAAATGGTGGATCTTGCCGGTGCAGAATATAAAGATGGCATTGGTCATAAGGATAATTTTTATCATACACTAAAAGTGCTTGATAACATATCGGAAAAAACTGATGATACATGGCTGCGCTGGTCAGCAGTATTACATGATATTGCCAAACCGGTAACAAAAAAATTTGAAGAAGGACATGGATGGACATTCCATGGTCATGAAGTGGTTGGCGGAAGAATGGTGCCAAAGATCTTTACAAAGTTGAAACTACCACTCAATGAAAAGATGAAGTTCGTTCGTAAAATGGTGGAGTTACACCTTCGTCCAATAAGTTTAACAAAAGAAAATATCACCGACTCTGCTATCCGCCGATTATTATTTGATGCTGGCGAGGATTTTGATGCTTTGATGATGCTTTGTGAAGCCGACATTACTTCCAGGAATAAATGGAAGGTCAAGACGTTCATGGAAAACTTTCAACTTGTGAGAAAGCGTTGCGATGAGGTGGAAGAGAAAGATCGTATTCGCAGCTGGCAACCGCCGATCAATGGTGAGATGATCATGGAAATTTTTGGGTTAAAGCCATCAAAGCCTGTTGGTATCATTAAAGATGCTATCAAGGATGCTATCCTTGATGGGGTGATACCAAATAATTATGATGATGCGTATGAATTCATGCTTCAGAAAGCAAAAGAATTAAAGCTTTTACCGGTTAAAATCTGAGATCGTAAATCTAATCCCGATAGATATCGGGACTAAAATGTAATTTTGACGCATGGCAATATTAAAGTTCAGGATCTATTTTGAAGAGGACGATAGTGTTTATCGTGATGTGGCTATCCGGCACACGCAATCTTTTTTTGACTTGCATGAAACAATACTTAGAGCTTATGAATTTGATAATAAGCATAAGGCTACATTCTTTCGCAGCAATGATCATTGGCAAAGGGGAAGAGAGATATCCTTAGAAGTGTATGAAAAAGATTATAAAGCGGCGCCTTTGCTGATGAAAGATACTACGGTTGGTAGTGAAATAAAAAATCCTGGTCAGAAATTTATTTATAATTACGACTTCAATAAAAATTGGAGTTTCCTTGTTGAATTGATAAATGTTTCAAAGGAAGAAAATCCAAAATTGAGTTACCCCGCGACAGTTCGTACTGAAGGAATAGCGCCAAGTCAATACGGTACTAAAGGCTTACTGGGAGCAAAATTTGCGGATGTGGAAGAGAAGTATGATCTCACGCAGGGCACTGAAGGATTTACTGAAAAAAGTGATGAAGGAGAAGACCTGGGATTAACTGAAGAAGGATCTGCGGAAGAAACAGAGGAAGGGTCGGTGGATGAAGTATGATCAATAGAAATCAAACCATCACAATGGTTATCCTGAATGAATTTTGCCACCAACAAAACTGTTATAATCATATGCGGACCAACTGCTGTTGGTAAAACGGCTGTTGCTATTTCAATTGCTAAACATTTTCAAACTGAGATCATTTCTGCAGACAGCCGTCAATGCTATAAAGAATTAAAGATTGGCGTGGCAAGACCATCCGATCAAGAATTAAATGAAGTGCCTCATCATTTCATTGGCTCACATTCTATTACTGACAATATCAATGCTGCATTTTTTGAAAAGTATGCTTTGCAAAAAGTAAATGAACTTTTTAAAAACCATAATATAGTTATTTTGGTTGGGGGCACAGGTCTTTATATCAAAGTCTTTTGCGAAGGATTGGATGATATCCCCTCAATTGATGAGTCGATCCGGAAAAAAATAATTGAGAACTATGAATCCTGGGGATTAACATGGTTAAAGGGAGAAGTGAAGAATAAAGACCCGGAGTTTTATAAAGTTGGTGAGGTACAAAATCCCCAAAGGATGATGAGAGCCCTGGAGGTAATTGAGTCAACCGGCCAATCAATACTTATTTTTAGAAGTAATAAAAAAGTAAAAAGAGATTTTAGAATAATTAAGATAGGATTAGAACTTTCGAAAGAGGAGCTTCATGCTAATATAAACTTAAGGGTTGATAAAATGATAGATGATGGCCTTATTGAAGAAGTAAGGTCACTGAATGGTTACCGGGATGTTAATGCATTGCAGACCGTAGGTTATTCAGAAATATTTGAGCACCTTGATGGCAAGATGTCTCTGGAAACTGCAATTGAAGAAATAAAAAAGAATACAAGGCAATATGCCAAACGTCAAATAACATGGTTCAAAAAAGATAAAGAGATAAGTTGGGTCAATGCAAAACAACGAAGCGAGATCGTTGGGATGGCACAAAAATTGGTTCAGGTTGAACGGAAATAAAAAATTTATCAGATGAGAATATTCTATTTGTTAAGATCATTAGTGTTAATAACCGGCTTATTGTTTCATAATTCCTGTAACAACAAGTCGGAAAGCAAAAAAGAAAAGGAGGAAGATCCAAAACCTGTTTCGCTTCGCTCTACAGATTATGACCTGGTGAAGCCAGTTAAAAGATGGGCTCTTTCAGACAGCCTTGCGGAAATATCGGGTATTACATTTTTGAAAAATCAAAAATTAATTGCGATTGAAGACTTGCACCCGATTTTATATGAACTTAAACTTGATGACAGTACCGGGGCCATTATTAATAAACTTGAATTCAGAGAAACAGATAAAGAGAAATTTGATTTTGAAGATCTCGCTGCGGTCGGTGATACCATTTATGCATTATGGAGTCATGGCGCAATATTTAAAATTACAAAGCAAAAAGAAAAATATACTTCGGAAAGAACGAAAACATGGCTTAAGAAAGAGAATAATACCGAAGGCCTGGCTTATGACCCAATATCAGGAAATCTATTAGTTGCATGTAAAGATGATGCTGGTTTGGAAAATGTAAAGAAATCGACAAGAGCAATTTATGAATTTGATACAAAAGTAGATTCGGTCAAACCTGAACCATTTATGCTGATAAATAAAAGTGATTTTGAAAACGTAGCAGGGGAGAAGATCGATTTTTACCCATCTGCTATCGGAATTCATCCTGTCTCACATGATATATTTATCATCTCAACCAGGGATACAAAATGTATTGCACAGTTTACTCATGACGGAAAATTGAAAGCATTTGATTACCTGGAAAAAGAAATGCTGCCACAACCAGAAGGAATTTGTTTTGATGCAAAGGGGAACTTATATATCAGCACGCAGGCAAGGCATGGTAAGCCGCCTTATATTTATGAGTTTGAAGCAAAGAAATAAATGAATCATATTTTATAATTTTTTTTCTTTTATCCAGGCAACTAATGCTCTCTTGATCGCTTCACCGATTTTTTTTCTGCTTGCAGGATCAAGTAATAATTCACGACTTACAGCATTGTCACCAATCTCAAGTAAGACACGATAAGGGGCGATGTTTATATTTTCATCAAGGCTATAAAAACTAAGTTTGCCTGTTGCGCTGCATCTATAATCATTTCTCCCGGTTGTACTGTCCAGCAATACGCCCCGATTTTCCAAACCACTTGCATCACTGATCGCCTGTGTCAATCTTGCCGCTAATTCACGATTATCATTTTCATGCTGATCGCCGTAATGAATATAACCCCATACTGCATTTCGTTTGGTCCCGCCATTATTATGTACTGCAATAAAAACCTTCGGGTTCAATTTATTAGACTTTTGCAGTTCGTAAGCATAACCAGAGATTTTTCCATCAATCACTGCAGTTGTATGTTCTATTTTAGTATTGCTGCCTGAATCGGCGTGATGGTATTCTGCTTTGCCAAGGCTCCAGACCTTAAATTCTTTCAAACTTGGTTTTGTATTCATGGCTGCTTCAGCTATTGCATTGCAAGTGGCTGCTTCACTAAAATCTTTTCCTGTATCGGTTTGATGAGAGGGTTGCCAGACTACGATCATTTTTTTCTTATTTAGACCATTGTCCGAAAATGATTGTAGTAATAAACAACCAATGGTAATAATTACCGAAAATTTGTTATTCATTATTTCTTGTGAATTTATCAAAGACGATCAGCTAACTAATTTCTTTTTTGAAACATACACTATTTTCTATTCCTGCATATTTTCCATAATTGGAAATGCGTTTATAGCCATTCTTCTCATATAGCCTGATCGCGTCCGGTTGCCGCCAGCCTGTTTCTAATATGCATTTTTGATAAGATAATTCTGTGGCCCATTTTTCTAATTCGATTAAAACTTTGGTGGCAATTCCTTTCCCCCGGCTTTCCGCTAGGGTATACATGCGTTTAACTTCCATGATCGTTGGAGAATACTCTCTTATTGCACCACAACTGATCGGCTTATCATTTTCATACGCAATGATCACAGTTTTAATTTTATCTGTTTTATTAAGTTGCGCATAAAAAACATGCTCATCACCATCTAATTCGGCCAACTCAGCATCAAGAAGTTTAACAAGGGCAATAAAATCTTTATTGTCTGAATCGGTTCTGATCAATCTGATCATGATGATCTTTTTTAACTATCAGTAAGTCTTTTTAAAATATTTAATCCTTCCTTCCATTCGTAATGACCGGAAGCGGCATTGATATGCCCGGCTTTACCAATATTAATAAATTCACTTCCCCAATTATCTGCAAAGTATTTTGCCCTGGCCAATGAAACCCATTGGTCATCTTCACTTGCAACAACTATCGTTTTGAAATCAATTTTTTCTTTTGGAATTGGTGCAAACCCTTTTGCTGGAAAAGAGTATTGCTGTGCTTCAACATCACTTGGTGCAACAAGCAGAGCTCCATTTATTTTTTTCTTGTATTGAGTCGCCCAATGTGCAACTGTCGTGCAACCCAAACTATGGCCAATTAAAATAACGGTAGTTGGATCGTAATTAGTAACTGTTTTATCAATAGTCCTAACCCAATCTTGACAAATCGGGGCATCCCATTCCTGCTGTATAATTCTCTTAAAATTATTGCCGGTTGTCTCAAAATAAGTTTGCCAATGATTCGGGCCTGAATTTCCCAGGCCGGGCACTATCAAATAATTTGTCATTAAGATTTCCATGACTTGTTATCAAAACTAATTAAGTTCTTGCCTTTAAATATCTCTTTGCCAATAGTGCATCAGGTAATCCAATACAGATCATAAGGATCACTGCACCTATAATGGCATTGATGATCTTTTCTTGTCCAACGATCGGTCCAATCTTGATGGTAGAAATATAATTCAACACAACATATCGCATAAATACCCAAATAAAAGCGCCATAAATGATTGCAATAGGTACCGGGTATTTAACCAATGACGGGATCATTTTTGCCAATAGAAAAAAGAAAAATGTAAATGAGATAGCGATCAGAAAATGAAAAAGAAGTCCCCAAACGATCATCATATTTCCATCTGCAGCTGTCTCTTTTCCAAATGCCCCACCCGCAATGCCCCTTAGTATCTGCTCAGGAGTCGTACCATTTCTCAAATAGGCATGTATACAAGCCGCGGTAATGTCTAAGGTGCCTGCAATTAAGCCGGCAGTCAATGCGCTAGCGAAGAATGATCTTCTCATATATTTGGTTGTTAATTGCGTGGATAACCTTTATTGATCCAATCAATTTTTATATTATGTTCAAGATTGAGCAGTTTATAATTAGTGAAATTCATTTTTGTCAAGAGATTAAATGCAGGCCTGATATTCGGGCAATGTTCAAATGGACAACAGCCACAATAGATAACGATCGCCGTATTTTTTGGAAGTTTGCTTACCTGCTCTTTAAACTTTTCTAAGTTCTCTTTCTCTTTTACATTTCCGATATCAATGGATCCTTTAATATATGCCGAAGGACCGATGCTGAAAATGATGGGCGATGTTTCGTTTTTATTAAGTGTGGCCGCCAGATCGGCTGGCGCAAGTAGCTGGTCCGGTTTCCACGGGTCTTGAGTAGTTTGCTGTGAAATACAAAGTTGGCTGATCAAAAAAAAGCCGACAGTTAATATAACAGAAGCACGAGCATTCATATGTATTATTAAATTTAATTAAAGATGAAAAATTACGGCCAATTGCTGCCGGAATTTTAAAATATTTTCCAATTAATTTTTCTTAGGTCTTAAAACTCTTATCGGCGCAGCAGGTTCTTTTTGCAAGTTCACGGGGTTTTCTTTTAAAAGTTTCATCGCTGTCTCCACAGCTTTTTCTAATTGCGGGTCACGACCTTCAATTACATCTTTTGGCGTCATCTCCACTTCAATATCTGGTGCCACTCCAACATTTTCTACGTCCCATTTTCCATCAAGATTAAAAAAGCCGCCACGGGGTGCAGTGATACCACCACCATCCATTAATTCAGGAACATCCCAGATGCCAACAAGACCTCCCCATGTTCTTGTTCCTACTAATGGACCAATTTTCATTTCTCTGAAAAGATAAGGGAGCATATCCCCACCAGACCCGGCCATTTCATTTATGATCATAACTTTTGGACCAACAATTCCGGTAAGTGGCTCTGTCCACGGCCGGCGATCGCCAGCAGCATTATTGAAATAACCCCGGAGTTTTCGATTGAGAATATCAACAAAATAATCAGCAATAAATCCACCGCCATTAAAACGTTCATCAATTACCACACCTGGTTTATCCTGCTGCGCAAAATAATAACGGTTGAAATTGTCATAACCATCGCCACCTGTATCGGGCAGCCACACATAAGCAATTTCACCGTTCGACATTTGCCAAACTTTTCTTCGGTTACTTTCCACCCAATCAAATGTGCGAAGTGCATATTCATTATCTACAGGTACTACGGTTGATTGTCTTGCAGCGCTGCCATCTGCATTTTTACTTACACGCAATGCCACTTGTTTATTTGCTTTATTTTCAAATAAGCTATAAGGATTGGTAGTGGCAGCAAGATCAACGCCATCAACGCTGATGATATAGTCCCCAACATTTACATCAACACCGGGCATGCTTAACGGAGCCCTCAGGCCGGGATTCCAGTTTTCCCCATTGTAAATTTTTTTAATGCGAAATCTATTGTTTGCAATTTCCAGATCAGCACCAAGCAATCCAATGCGTACTGGTTCAATCCTTGGATTATCGCCCCCACCAACAAACGAATGACCGATGGAGACTTCACCACCTAAAATATCGAGCAGATAATTCAAATCATTGCGATGGGCAACATGATCAACCAATGGCGCATACGCCTGGTAAACTTTATTCCAATCAGCGCCATGAATATTTTTTACATAGAGGTAATCACGCTGATAACGCCATGCTTCACGAAATA
>DASYQG010000103.1:0-2305 GCA_036005825.1 Chitinophagaceae bacterium
CAATGGCGAATTCTCAATATATAGATTTGGTTTTTCCCAAAGCGTTGCACCGATCCTGCTTTGTGATTTTTCATATTGGAACTGGCGATTGACCCCACTCTCCCATCTTATACCACCATAAGCACTCGTCATATTTGCAACTGGTGCCCCGGCCCATGCTGCTTTAAAAATTTTTGTCATTGTGATCAATTGTGCCACTTGTATACCACCCCAGCTTTGTCCCTGTAAACCCATTCTTGTGCTATCAATGTACCCTTGTTTTACTAAATATCTTGCCCCGCTTACAATATGATTGTAGGCATCTCTTGCAGGATGACCAGTGCCATAATGAATATCCGGGGCTAACACAACATAACCGCGGCTTACAAAAAATGAAATATTTAACCGGCTTGGTGTTGGTGAAGGAGGATGATAAGTGTATAAACCATCGCTTAATGCTTCATAGAAATAACAGATCAATGGATATTTTTTCTTTGGATCGAAATCTTCGGGTTTATAAACTATGCCTTGCGTTTCTTTACCATTGTATGCTTTCCATTTTATTAATTCTGCCGTGCCCCAGTTGTAATCTTTTTGTTGAGGATTGATGGAAGATAGTTTTGTATCTATTAGAACTGCTGAAGCTCCTCCCAAGCCTTGTTTCCTGCTACCCTCCGTCGCATTATTATAAGATGGACAATCATAACAAATCGCCGGGTCTGATACCAGATATATATCAGCAGGTTCTTTAAAGTTTTCTCTCGTGTATATTAACACATTACTATTTTTTGCCTTTATAGGTTGGCTATAAGAATATCCTTTTAATTCAGGTGGCATCATAGCCCATAAGGGTGTTAAAATTGATTGCTTTGTTATTTCACTGAATCTTCTGACAAGAAGAATATCGTCGCTTTTGATAAACTTTTTCTCAGGGTCTGTCGAAATATACCTAGTAACTATTTTATCTTTTCTTCCGGATAATAAACCATAAAAATTCTGAGGTTGTATTTTACTTGTTGGGTCTATTTTCCAAGCATCATATCTGTCATAAATATAAACCGCACTATCTCCTTCATGCCATCCCATTATTCCATGTGGCGGCGGATAATCAGGGTTATCATATTCCTCATCATACAAAGGCACTTTTATCTTTGAAGTTATGTTTCTTGTTTCCTTTCCATCATAAGCAAAATAGTTTTTTGCCTTACGATCATACCACATGATGTATTTACCGGTTGGAGAAATGTATTGTGGTGAAATAAATCCATTCAGATCTTTTATCACCAATTTCTTTGACCCGTCTGCTACATTGATCGCATACACATCTTTCAGTGTATTACCGGTCCATTGGCCTTCTATTCTTTTACCAAAATCGGTTACGCCAACAAATGTTTCGCCATCACCTTCATTAGTTAGATAAACAGTTGGCAATTCTCTAGAACCAAGTTGCTTAATGGTGTTTTTAGTAATATCATAAATCGCTAAGAAATTTTCCTGCAGGTCACGCTGCAAACGATTCAATTGAACGGTTTGCAAATAATCATCTTTATAATTCCAGATATCAAGTTTGGCTGTTTCAAAATCAACCAATGTTGTATCTCTTGGCGGTTGTATAGGTGCCGTTCCAAAGAATAAACGTTTCCCGCTTTTACTGAAACTTGTTGTTCCGAACTCACTCACTGTCATTCCGATCTTCATTCCGACTGAATTTTTATCGGCGATCATTGAAGCCGTATCCATTCCTTCTTTATAATACCATAGTTTGTAAAATTTTTGAAGGTCTTTTGGCTTCGCATTGCGTTCCGCAACAAAAGCCAATTGCGAGCCATCTTCGGAGAAAGAAAAATTTTTAAAATCATTCCCACCCGTGCTGATGGTCTTTTTTTGCATGTTACCAAGATCAATCAACACCACAGATGATTTACTCAGGGAGTCTTTTGAATTTCTTGTTGTTTCCAGCAATAATTTTTTACCGTACTTATCAAAATAATATTCGCTTACCAGCGGGAAGGTCTTTTCTTCACCAGTTAAAAGATTTCGTAATACAAGATCGGTTCCGTCAGTCGCAGTTGCAGCGGCAGACTCGTCTCCCTCAGCGTCTTCGTAATTATCAATTATCAATTCTCCATTATCAATTTCTTCCTCATCACCTATATTTTTCTTTTTTCCCATTTTTGCCGGCGGGAGGTTGACTATTACCAGCAAAGAATCAATTGTCCTTTTTAAACTATCAATAGTTTTTTTGTTTCCATCGCTGGCAGGACTTTGTTTTGGTTTTTCAGGTTCAGGTTTTTTTTCTAAATGATAGGCAGCCCAACCAAACCCT
>DASYQG010000104.1:0-3518 GCA_036005825.1 Chitinophagaceae bacterium
TCCATTTTTAGCAACCCATTCTTTATTTCTTAAATTTTCAACTGGCACTGATGAACTCGAACCAAAATTGTGGCGAAGGCCAAGTGTGTGACCAACTTCATGTGAAGAAACAAAACGAACAAGACGACCCATCAATTCATCAGGAAATAACATTTGCCTTGCACGGCTATCGCTTGGCCCTGCTTGTATCATATACCAATTACGGATAAGCTCCATCACATTATGATACCAGTTGATATGACTTTCCATAATCTCACCACTGCGTGGATCTGAAATACTAGGTCCACTTGCATTCGCAATATCTGAAGGTTTGTAAACTATTGCTGAGTTGCGGGCATCTTCTAAGCTCCATGTACTGTCTTCTTCTTTTGTTGGTGCCACCTTTCCGAAAATCGCATTTTTAAATCCTGCTTTTTCAAATGCAACTTGCCAATCGTTCACACCTTGTATTAAATAAGGGATCCATTTTTTTGGAGTGGCAGGATCAATATAAAATATGATCGGTTTTGCCGGTTCAACTAATTCACCTCTTTTATATTTCTCCAGGTCTTCTGGCTTTGGTTCCAGTTTCCATCTTTTTGCAATTGTAATATCTCTTACACCTTGTGGGTTTGCATCAAAATCTGTGTAGCCGACTGTAAAGTAGCCAACTCTTGCATCAAAATACCTGGCCTGCATTGGAACTTTAGGAAGCAACACCATAGAACTATTCATTTCCACGGTAAGATTACCGCTTGGTTGAGGAGCGCCACCAAAACCGCCACCGCCACCCGGTGCCGCGGGAGTTCTTCCATAAGTCTTTACTGCTTTCAGCTCAATATTGATTGGGTATGGTTTTACACTTACTATATAAGATTTATCTGTTTGCAACGAACCAAGACGTCTTTGACTTTTTGCAGCGCTGCTAAAGAAAAGAACATCATTATCTCCATTTACAAACTCAGTGATCTCTATAACTGATGTTGCAGAATCTTTACCGAAAGCTTTTATATCAAACGCAAAAGATATTGGCTGCAGGTTTGAATTTGCAACGGATGAAAACATTGGTGATGTAGAATCTTTTGCATAAACAGCATAAGATATTGTTCTCAGAAATATTCGATTGTTAGGTCCTCTGTCGAAGCGAATCACATTTTGTCCAACCTGGTCACCACCGTAACCTGTTCCTGCTTGTGTTTGAGAAAGACGATTTACAACAAGTATATCACGCAAAAGCAGGTCATTGGGGATCTCAAAATAGTACTTGTCATCAACCTTATGAACTTTAAAAAAACCATTTTTGGTAATTGCTTTATCAGTAATGATCTCTTTGTATGGCCTGACACCAACAGAGGGTCTTTGTCCCGATCCTGGACCGGAAGACCTCGTTGAATCTGTGGTTTGTGGTCGTACTTGTGCAATGGAAAAAATACTAAGGCAAAACATTGTAATGCCGAAAAAGATCCGGCTTGTAGTTTTTCTCATGTGATGATGTTTTTTTTTAAGAGAAACAAAGTTATGAGTGAAAAGTTCCTGACCAAGTCTAATACAGGAATGGCAGAGATTTTTACCAAGAATTGATTTTCCGCAATAATTTATTGACTAAAAATAAAACCAGCTGAATAGAAGTTGAGGAAAGACACCGAGCAAAATAACCAATGCTGCAACAATAGATATCACCCATTTAAAACTTGTGCTTACTTCTATTGCTTGTGCATCGCCCTCCTTAAAATACATTGCCTGTATAACACGGAAATAATAATATACACTGATCGCAGCCATTAATACTGCAAGTATAACAAGCCATAGAAATCCACCCCTATTGATCACTGCATTTAGCATATAGAATTTTGCAAGAAATCCAGCGGTTAATGGAACGCCGGCTAATGATAAAAGAAAGATAACTGCCACACCTGCAAGTAGCGGTTGGTGTTTGGCAAATCCATTGAATCCCTCAAAAGTGTAATCCTTCATCTTTACCAATATAGCGAAGAGGCCAATGGTAGAAAGACAGTATGCAGTTGTATATAATAATATTCCTTCGGAACCAATACTGTTCAAGGCAAGTACAGCCATCAGCATAAACCCTGCTTGTGCAATACTTGAATAAGCAAGCATTCGTTTTACACTTTGCTGAAATACTGCTGTGATATTTCCAATGAATAAAGTAAGAGCCGTTATTACAGCTATAATAAATTTCCATGTATTATGTATGTCCCCGAATGCATGGTAAAACAAACGGATGAAAGCAATAAAAACTGCTGCTTTTACAATTGTTGCCATGAAAGATGTGAATACTGTGGGGGCGCCATCATATACATCCGGTGTCCAAAAATGAAATGGCGCAGCAGAAGCTTTAAATGCCATAGAGAACATTAATAATAATAAACCTGCAACTAATAAGACACCAGGTTTCGTTTCCGGATTTGTGATAGCATCGATCGCAAAAGAACCCGAGTTACCATAAATAAGTGTGATGCCCATTAACATTAAACCGGTGGAAAAAGAACCAAGCAAAAAATATTTTAAGGATGCTTCATTACTTTTCAAATTCCTTTTATCACTTCCTGTCAAAATATACAAGGGTATTGAAATGATCTCAATACCAAGGAAAAGTATGAGCAATGAGCTGAATGATGAAGACAGTATGATACCGGAAAGAATAAAAAATATCAAGGCAAAATAATCGGAGTAATTCAATCCGACTTTTTCCATCTCTTTTGCAGAAAGCAAAAAGAAAACAAACGTACAGGCCATTGCAATTGTATTGAAAAAAAGAGAGAACCTGTCAAAACTCATCATACCTGTAACATTGATCTTGAATAAATGAAAACCATATATCTCCATTACGTTCAAAATAATTGTAAGTAAAAGCCCGGTCAATGCCAATCCGCGAATAGCTGACTTCTGTTTCAGCAAGATTCCGCTGAACATCATCAGTACTCCCATTATTGCCGATATTATCAATGCGTTCATTTATTCAGCCTGTTTATTTTTTCAATAAAGGAAGCATGCTTGCTTTATTTATAATAAAATTCGTTGTGTCTTTTGTCAGGTCAAGGAATGGTTGCGGATAAACACCAACAACTAAGATCAGTATCACGATTACCCCCAACACAAATTTTTCATTTAGGCCAATATCTGTTCCTGTTTCTGTTAAGGCGTTTGTATTGCCATAAATAACTTTCTGGATCATTCGCAATATGTAAATGGCGCCGAGTATAATTGTAATACCGGCTGCCGGAACTGTTATCATCTCGTAATCTGAAAATGGCGAAGTAAATATCCCGGTGAACATCATGAACTCGCCAACAAATGCATTCGTTAGTGGCAATGCAATATTTGCTAATGCAACAACAACAAAAAGTATGGCCATTGCTGGTGCCTTTTGTGCAAGCCCTCCAAGTTCAGAAAGTTTTCTTGTTCCATATTTTCTTTCAAGTATTTCAACAATAACCCAAAGACCAAGAATGTTAATACCATGATTGAACATTTGCAGCATCACACCCTGCATGCTTAATTCTGATATAGAAAAAATA
>DASYQG010000105.1:0-21273 GCA_036005825.1 Chitinophagaceae bacterium
GAATTGTTCATAATGATCACTTCAGCGCCTTCGCCTTTCACAGCTTCTTTCAAAGCATCGGAAAATTTATTTCCTGTATGCATAGATGCTTCATCCACATTAGCAACATATAGAACGGGCTTATCAGTCAATAAGAAAAGATCTGCAACAGCAACCTTTTCTTCTTTGCTCAATTTCAATTCACGAATACTTTTTCCTTTTTCAAGATGCTCCTTGCAACGAACCAAAACTTCCAGCTCAGATTTCAGTTTCGGATCTACACGGGCAAGCTTTTCAGTTTTCTGAATCTTTCTTTCTATGCCATCAAGATCCTTTAATTGAAGTTCAGTATCAATGATCTCTTTATCACTCACAGGATTTATTGCTCCTTCTTCACGCAATACATTTTCATCTTCAAAACAACGTATTACATGAATGATCGCATCCACTTCGCGAATATTACCTAAGAATTTATTGCCAAGTCCTTCGCCTTTGCTTGCACCACGCACCAATCCTGCAATGTCAACGATCTCCAATTGCGTTGGTACGATCTTGTTTGGCTTTACCAGCTCAGCAAGCTTATTCAACCGTGGATCAGGCACATCCACCAATCCCACATTCGGATCAATTGTACAAAACCGGTAATTACTTGCCTGCGCTTTGGCGCTATTACTTACCGCATTAAACAAAGTTGATTTTCCTACATTAGGCAATCCGACAATTCCAGCTTGTAAACCCATGATTCGATTTTCTATTTAAGATTGAGTATTTATGATTATGAGCCCGGCATTCGAATTACTATTAAACTTCCGTTGCGTCGTCCCGATATCAATCGGGATACTGCATCAGTTATTTCGGCAAATGATAACCTTATTTTTTCGAGGCGCAAAGATAAGTGAATTCAAGGATGCATAGCTATTGTAATGAAGTTTACATTAACTTCAAACCTCAAACAATAAACTTCAAACTTTCTATATGGCTCTCAGCAGGATATGGTCGGCATTTGTAATTATTGCTATTTTGGTAGCAACCATAAAATTTACTTTTCAACCCGGTCAACAGAAAATATTCAGCCAATTAGTAACAGGAAAAAATACAGATACTGTTTCCACCCGTCTTGTAGACTCTGCAAGCATTCCAGTTAGTGTAATTCAGCAGCTTCAATTTGAAAAAACAGCAGTGTGGGATAAAGAAAGGGTCATAAAAGAAGGATCATCTTACAAAGCTTTTCGGTTATTACCATCAAATGGTATCATTGATACTTGTAAGGGTGCTGTTGATATTTGCATTGGTCTCATTGGCATCATGGCTTTATTTATGGGGTTTATGACAATAGCCGAAAGAGCAGGAGGGATAAGATTCTTATCAAGGATCATCGGTCCATTCTTTTCAAAAATTTTTCCTGATATACCAAAGGGACATCCATCAATGGGTCATATGGTAATGAATTTTTCTGCCAACTTACTGGGTCTTGATAATGCCGCAACACCATTTGGTATAAAAGCAATGGAGAGTTTGCAGGAATTAAATCCTGATAAAAACAGGGCGACAAATGCGCAAATAATGTTCATGTGTCTTCATGCGGCCGGGTTGACACTAATACCCGTTGCTATTATTGCAGCAAGAGCAGCGGTGAAACCTCCATCAGCAAATCCCACGGATATTTTTGTGCCCTGTATGATTGCAACTTTTGTTGCTACAATGGCAGCAATGTTTATGGTTTCATTTAAACAAAAGATAAATATATTCCAACCTGTTATTCTTGCGTGGGTTGGCGGTATTTCAGCGATTATAGCCGCGTTGGTTTGGTATCTTACTTCATTAAGTACAGATCGTATACAATTGGTTTCAGGTATTTTGGGTAATGGTATTTTGTTGCTGATCCTTTTTTTAATTGTGCTGGGAGGGATTTATAAAAAGATAAACATCTTTGATGCTTTTATTGAAGGTGCAAAAGGAGGGTTTGAAACTGCCATTCGCATCATCCCATATCTTGTCGGTTTACTTGTAGCAATCAGTTTGTTGCGCAACAGCGGAACATTTGAAATTATCATTGACCGTATAAAAAATCTTTTTGCGGCATTGGGAACAGATACGAGATTTGTCGATGGTTTGCCTACCGCATTAATAAAACCATTGACAGGAAGCGGTGCAAGAGGCATGATGATAGATACAATGAATGCTTATGGCGCAGATTCATTTGCCGGCAGGCTTGCCTGTGTTTTACAAGGCTCTTCTGATACTACATTCTATGTGATAGCTGTTTACTTTGGAGCAGTATCTGTAAAAAATACAAGATATGCAGTAGGCGTCATGTTACTTGCAGATCTTGTAGGCATCATCACTTCAATATTGCTCGCTTATATGTTTTTTGGATAAGGACACATCAGGCCTTATGGCTTATATTCAAGAAAAGTAACTTTGCCATCCATTGATGTAACGATTACTTTATTTTTAGCAACAGGAATAATATTTGTTATAAGTGCATTCGAAATTTTATGCTTCCATAATATGGAACCATCATTGCGATTCACTGCAACTATAATTCCGGAATTAGATGGCACATAAATAATGTTTTGAAATTCTACAATTGCAGTGGGTGCTATTTCATAATTTAATGCGGTGTTTGATCTCCAGGTAATTTTCATACCAGTGTCTGAAGTTGAGATACCAATTAATTCTCCTTGCATGGTTTTGGAATAGATCAAGGTGCTGTCTTCAGATAAACCCATTGATTCTCTCACTTTATTATCCGGATCATTTTTTCTCCAGATCACATTTCCGGTTTCAGCATCAAAAACTGTCATATAACGATCAGGTGCAACAATAAAAACTTTTCCACCAGTTGCTACAGGATAGCAGGCTGCGGGAGAAAACATACGATTGGAAGAACCATTATTCCATTTCCATGTTAATGAGCCCGTATTTGCATCCAATGCATAAAATTCTGTTCCCCAACTTCCAAAATAAATTTTATTATTATAAAATAATGGAGTGGTTACTACAAATCCTTTAACACCATCAAAGTCCCATTTTAATTTTCCATTGTATAGATCTAATGCTCGGAAATGGCCTTCTGAAGAACCGATATAAACCGTTTTATTTTTGATAAGCGCATTAGCAACAATTGGTTTTTGTGTTTCAAATTTCCATACCAATTTGCCTGTCGTTGCATTCAGGCAATAGATATTATTATCAGTAGAAGCCACTACTACCAAATTAGCTTCTGCTACAGGTGTCGAATATATTTTCCCATTAGTGGTGAATGACCAGGTTTTTTTTCCATTCTTTAAATTCAACGCATAAATTGATCCGTTTGTATTACTGACAATAACAAGATCTTTTGTGATAGTAGCTCCGGAACCAATATCGCTTTTATCATTGAACTGCCAGTTTAATTTTACATTTTTATACGTAGCATTCATTGTATAAGAAGGCCTGAAATAATGAGCAGTATCCGAAGCGAAATTGTGTTTGTATAATTTTACCTGCGTCCATTGTTTTTGCTCATTGGTTACAGGATTGCGTTCTTCATAAGTAATGGTACCATCTTTTATTGTAGCAATATTGTAACCGCCGACAGGATTTTTTGCTCTTAGGTTTGATCGGCCCATAATGCCTGGAATTCCTTCGAAATTAAGTACGTGATTTGCATGCCCATGTCCGCATATTATCAATTGAATATTCCTTTTTTTAAGAGGATCTATTACTTCAAACCAATTATTTAATGATGAGTCTATTGGATAATGATTCACATAAATAACAGGAATGTTTTTATCTTTTAAATTAGTTAGTGTAGAATCAAGCCATAGTATATTTTCCCTGGAAACCTGGCCGGGACTCATTCGCATGTTAGGACCACACACAGTACCAAGAAATAAATATCCACCATACATAAACTTAAAAGTTTCTGAACCAAAGATCTTTTTAAAACTATTGCTACCACTCTCGGACCAATTGGCATCATGGTTTCCCGGAACTATATACCAGGGCTTGTTGAGACTATCCAGTATTTGTTTTGCAAGATGTAATTCAGCATCAGATCCAAAATCAGTAATGTCACCCGAAAGGATCACGAATTTTATTGTTGAATCGTTGTTGATGCTTTGCACAGTACGTCTTAGATCTTCTTCCGCGTTATTGCTTCCTATATGTGTATCTGATATATGTGCAAATTTGAATCCTGGTTGTGCATAGGAAAATGATATTACGAGGGTAAGCAGAATTAAGCAAGTGAGTTTCTTTGTCATTCTTTGAATCGATTAGTATCGAAATTTATTTTTCGGGTAAATAAAAGAGGCCGTCTACTTATGAGACAGCCTCTTAACAAATATAGCTTCAATAAAAAAGAATTAATAAGTTTTTACCAGCCCGTTGTCTGTGTAAGCTTAAATCCTTTTTCCTCATATTGAATTATCTGAGATTGCCCAACCGGAGACAAATATGACTTATTAGTAAAGGCATTTCTGTTTTGAGCGTTTTCAACCATCCAAAAGCCGATCATAGAACTGGCATTCGAGCCATTCCATGTTACAATAGTGCCATCTGCTTTTTTAACTCTTACTTTATTAATGTTAGCAGTGGTTAAATAGCTGGGTATTTCAGCCTGAACATTAACCCATGGCCCAAGAAAATAATCAGGGTTGGTACTAAAGTCCATGTTGCTAAGTTTTTTCCATCTCTTTAGGTCTAACAACCTGGTATGTTCAAATACAAATTCCATTCTTCTTTCGCGACGGATCTCCCAAATCAGATCAGGTACATCTGCATCTTTTGTCGGGTCAACAGGCAATGCCGCAAGAAGCAGCGGAGCTGTTTTTACTACTCCTTTCGCAATAGCTGCTGCATCTAATGGGCGATTACGAATTGCATTCACAGATTTATCCAGGTCGGCTTGAGTAACCGCAGGACCTCCCATGTATTGTGCTAATACCGCCTTTGCTTCTATCCAGTTCAGTACAACCTCCGCCAATCGCATAACAGGAGCATCACTGGTATTTGTATTACTTCCCCATGCCGGAGGATAGGCTCTTCCGATATAGGTAATCGCTTCTCTTGAAGCAAACTTATATCCATATAAAAGTGTGGCTGATGCATTATTTACTTTATCTATAAATGAGGCTTCGAAGCGCGGGTCTCTTGTTTTCACCAGATCGGCAATTGCAAATGAACTCGCATTAGGCACTACTGAATTTTGCCAGGTTTTACCATCATTTGCTAAAAAGGATTTAATTAATACCAGGTTGGCATCTACACCCACTACCTCTGTTCCATTTTGATAAGAGCCGATGGCATGCGTTATAGCCAAAGCAGCATCATATGCCCTGTAAAGAAGAACTTCGGGATGCCCGGCCAGGCTCTCGGATGAAAATATAGATTTAAAATCACGACTAAAGTTATATTTGTTGCTGTTAATAACGATTGCCGCAGCATCTACAGCAAATTCCAAATATTTTTTTGCCCTTGTTGCATCTAATCCATGATAATACTGAAATGTTCCTTCAAATAGCATGAACCGGGAAATAAAGCCGGCAGCAATATATTTATTTAAGTATTGGGTACCGTCATTGTCCCGCATACTTTCCAGTACATATTTGAAGTCATCATAGACTTTATCCATTACAACCCCTCTGCTATCTCTGTCCTTATATAAAGTTGCCAGGTCAGTATTCTCGATCACTTTGTCAAAATAGGGAACATCTCCAAATACACTAACTAAACGACTGTATTCAAATCCTCTGAAAAATCTTGCAACGGCCATCCAGTGTTTGTATGCTTCTTCAGTGATATTAGGCTTTGCTACAGTATTCAGCCGATCAATTAAGATATTTGATTTGCGCACCCACGCAAAGTCCCATGTAGGCCCTGCATAAGTTAGCATCCATTCTGCTGCTTCCGAGGTAGACCCTCTTGAAGTGGGGACACTGCTTTCAAAACTTGATTGAACATTTTTGCCTGTTAGGTCATCGTTGAAAGTATATCCTCTTACGGGAGTATAATCTACCGTAAACGAAGTATTGTAACCATTAAAATAATTGGGATAATATGCATTTGCATATAAACGAATATCATCTTCGTTTCTCCAGAAGCCGTTATCACTGTCAATGATCTTGTCCAGCGGAGGCCGGTCTAACACTTCTTTTTTGCAAGACAATAAAAATATAAATGCTAATAAGCTATAGAGATATTTTAAATGTTTCATATTTCTAGTTTTTTAAAAATTCAATTGAATGCCAAATGATACACTCTTGAAAGCAGGAATACCCGTTCCTGTACGACCCAGGTTATAGCCAGTTGTATTCCACATTGAATAGCCATTAATACTTTCAGGATCAATTGGCAGATCTCCCAAATTATCCCAGGTAATAAAATTCTCTACACCCGCATATATTCTAAATGAACTCATCCATGCTTTTTTGACTAAAGATTGCGGCAGTGTGTAGCCAATAGTAAGGTTCTTCAAACGCAGGTAAGCCATATTTAATAAGTACCTATCCTGGACCTGCATGTTATTAGTAGTGCTGCTACCTCCATTATTATATGCCGCCGGATAGAACGCTCCAGTATTGTCTGGGGACCAATAATTACCTGCGATTGCTTCAGGCATTGCTCCATCAGAAGGTTGGTATCCCGGAATAGCCAGAAATCCATCTCCCCATATTTTACGGCTTCCTACTCCTTGAAAAAAGATACTAATATCAAAACCTTTGTAGTCGGCACCAATTCTGAATCCATACTCATAGCGAGGATTGGAGTTTCCAATAACTTCCAGGTCGCCATGATCTGCTAATGTTCCTTTTCCATTACTTATTTCACCATCTCCATTCAGATCTTTGAACTTAACATCGCCAGGACCAAATCTGAAGTTTGCCGAGTTTTGTAAAAATGGCTGGTAGATTGGTTTTTTTCCATCAGGTCCTGGTTTTAACTTATAGGCCTGCTTACCGGCATTCAGAGCACTTTCATTTGCTGTAAGCGTAATTAAAATAGGTTTACCATTTGCGTCCAGTTCAAAATCGCTCATTTGGAACAATCTGTCTGTACGATAACCCCATATCTCGCCAATATCTTTACCATTATAATTGCCGGTGACTGCTGTGCCCGATCCATAAGAGGTTAAAATGCTTTTTGCATCAGAAATATTTCCTCTTAAATTAATACCCAAACCATTTCCGAATCTATAGTTATACTCAACAGTCAGTTCCCAACCTTTAGTGGTTAACGCTCCATAATTTCCTAATGGGGCACCAGCGCCAAAAGTTAAGGGAATGCCTTCCTGCGGTACGATCATGTTGTCTGTTTTTCTTTCAAAAACATCAAATGTAACATTGATCTTGTTTTTTAATAATCCAATATCAACACCAATATTTTTGGTTACAATATCCTGCCACTGAATATTTGCGTCGATCGCGGCTGGCGTACCTACAAAAAATACTCTTGATCCATTTGCTCCTATCCATGTTGACTGGCCATTAGGCATAATAGGCAGATACAAAGTATTAGGCACACTTTGATCACCAATTGAACCCCACGAAGCTCTGAATTTAAGAGTATTGAGAACAGGTTTTGTCCATTCCATGAAATTCTCTTCACTTGCTACCCAACCCGCAGAGAAAGAAGGATACCACCTCCACCATAATTCTTTTGTGAATTTGGAAGAACCATCATAACGTAAGTTTCCTTCTACCAAATATTTATTTTTAAACGCATAGTTTATACGACCAAAATAACCCAATTGAGCTTCCCATGATTTACCACCCGAGACTGTTTGTGTTCCTGTACCAAAAGGAAACTGGGGATTATTTATATCTAATAAATTAGTTATTTGAGATGTTTGAAATTCTGTAGTTGCAGTTACACGATTTACACCCAAAATAAATTTAAATGCATTGTCCTGGTTTAAATTCCAGTTGTAAGTAGAAAATGCATTGATTGTATGACTGAAAAAATTTGTAGCTGTACGTGCAAAATGATCAGGGTTTGCTCCCAGAGCCGTGTAGGTTTGTTTTGTCAGATCAAAAGCTGCTATTGCACCCGGAGTAGTACTGGGTACTACTTGCCCTTCATTGTTTACATATATCCTGTTACCACTGGCATCGAACCGGGCTGCAGGTGCAACCCAGGAATCTCTCATTGTATATCTTGTACCCGGCCTTTTCCATGTTTCATCCTGGTTCGAAAAAGTATAATCGAAATCCACTTTCCAGTTTTTAGTAATATTAACAGTTGTTCCAAGATTAACATTCGAATAGTTCTGTAATATGTTAGCGGTATTTGCTGCAGCTGCTTCACCTGCCGGGCTTCGAATGGGGTCTCCGTTTTCATCGTTACCAAAAGGATATAACGAACTCCACCTATATAAATAGAGCCAGGGATCTGCTGTTGTTGAATTGGTTATATATGCATACTCCTTGTTTCTTCTGGAGTATAACGCACCTGCACGAAGTGTTACATATTTATTAAGATCGCTGGATATTTTTAGAGAAGCATTATAGCGTGAAAATTTATCAACTTTTGCAGGTTTCATCATACCACTTTGATCTAACAAACCAAGACCTAAGTTGTAGGAAGTTTTGCCCTCTGTAAAACCTACAGACAAATTATGTTGTTGAGTAGGTGCCCATTCCTCGACCATTAAGTCGTAAGGATTATAGGTTCTAACTCCCATTTTAGCGCCATTTGCATTTACAAACCAGTCTCTTCCAAAAACAGTGGGATCATTTGGCCCAATTGTACCGCCATATTTTTGTTTCCATTCCACAGCTTTAAGATAACTAGCTCTGTCTACCAAATAAAATGCACCTACAGGTGTGGTAGTACCTATTCTTTCTGCAGCATCTACAGTATACTTTAAACCATTTACATCTGCCAGTTGGAGATCTTTCCAAACATTTTGCCATGAAAAATTGTTGGAATAATTTATTTGAGGTTTACCACCCGCTGCTCCTTTTTTGGTAGTGATCAAAATAACACCAAAGGAAGCCTTAGAACCGTAATTAGAAGCAGACGCTGCATCTTTTAAAACAGTAATAGAAGCGATATCATTCGGATTCACTATCTGTATACTGGGTATTTCGACATTGTCCAATAATATTAAAGGAGAACTACCTCCCTGCAATGAGCCCAACTGTCCTCTTATTTTGATAATAGGATCAGAGCCAATTTCACCACTAGGGATAATTATACTAAGACCAGTCGCCGTACCCTGTAGCCCTCTACCTACATCTGCTATCGGCCTGCTTCCTAATGTTTTCTTAACATCAATTGTAGAAACAGCTCCCGTAAGATTAGTTTTTCTTTGAGTTCCGTAACCTACAACAACGACTTCTTGCTCGAGTTTTTCATCTGGCGCCAATAAAATATTATATGTATTGGAACTAGTTATTGTTTGTCGTTGAGACACAAATCCTATTCCTGAAAATTCCAGTATTTCTCCAGTATCGGCTGTAACTGAAAAATTTCCATTAGCATCCGTTATAGCACCCCTGGTAGTACCAACTACTTTTACAGAAGTACTTTGTAGCGGAACATTGTCTTTAGTAGACTTTACAGTACCAGTTATGGTTCGTTGCTGTGCCATTCCTATTATTGGCAGCAACATCACAAGCGGTATTAAAAACACGAGTGATGTAATTTTTCTTCTCATCATGTTTGGTTTTTTATTTTAATAAGCAGTTTCAAAAAGAATTTACTCTATAATGATTTAAGGCTGATACAACATAAGGCTTGAACAAAGGATAATCAACAATGGATAAGGTGTGGTTTGAACGAACTTTCTCCTCTTGTACCAGGGAGCAAAGGCATACAATAAACAAAGGCACAATCAACGAAAACCGTTTAATTAATAGCACAAGCAGCAGTTTGTTAAAATGAAGTTAAGGAAAAAAGTGAAACACAAATGATTATTCCTGCATTTTACCGCACAAAAAAAGCGCAATTCAGGCAAAAGACAAAATAAAACCCGGAAGTATTGCAAACTTCCGGGTCTATCAATAGCAAATCTCATCTTATTTATTCATAAAAACTTTTGCACACAGTATAATTAGCAATACCAGTAGCCACAAAGAAATTTTCCAAACGGTTTCTCGTTTCTAATCGATTTCAGTTCATTTATTACCAACGCGGATTTCTCAGGAACATCTCTAAAACTTGACTGACGGAAATAGATTACCATATCCTTATTTTCTGAGGTATCCATAATATTCATCATCTGTTGCACAATCCCACCAAACCGGCATACTCCAGATGTTTGCATCGGTAGCGTGGGGATTTAAAGTTGTTGTATTTATAAAATTGTATTGTATTTCATAAACAGGAGGTAATGCCCAGCGGCGTATCCAATATCTGGGATCGCTAGGAGCCGCACCTGTTAACTGGGCTTGACCTGTAAACAAAGGTCCTCTTTGATAACCCGGGTAAATAACACCAAAACTACCAACGCTACCGGCACTAAAGTTGAACCGGCGCATATCGTTCCAGTTTTCAATACTGACACCCATAGCAATATACTTTTGCAACATAATGTCTGACATTGTCAGAGCACCTGCACCTTGCGCAACTGCATTACTTGCCATATAGGTAGCGATAGCGGCTGGATCCATTGGACCCATATCCGGATTGCCAATACCAGAAGAAGTTTTGTCATAACTGCCTTTCCATTGATTAAGCTTAGCCTGCATGTAATCCAGGTGAGCCTGAATACCTGCCCTGTAGGCAGTGTAAGCATTAGCTGGATCGCCCTTTCTCAAATACACTTCAGCTTTAATAAAGCACATCTCATGGTACATTAAAAGCTCCATGTCAGAAATAGCACGAATCTGGAAGGAGCCTGTGGAAGCGACAACGCCGGCATTATAAGCGGCTAAGTTTGGATACCAGGTTACATCATTTGAAGGCTGGGATACATTTGTTGTGGCAAGTGAATTGCCTTTCAAATTTACATAAAGAGTATCTGCTGCGTAAATATAGTTATTGCTGGCTATGTAGATGGAACCTGGCCAGTAAGTGACTCTCACCAAATTTACAGTACTGTCTTTATAGTCACGAGGAGTCTGACGTCCAGATAGAGCCAGAGCAGCCACAAAATTTGTATGGTCTGTCCCATTCGTGATAGTATATATAACATTTGTAGGTGTAGCAGTATATGTTACTGTTTGAATCGAGGCAGCGCCACCTTTTACTAAACGGTTGGGGAATCCTAACGGAGATGGGTTTTTATCTGTTGTGTTGTAAGAATTAACACCAATTGAACGTAACCATGTAAATGATGCAACCTTCCCGGTAGAGGCATTGAGT
Source organism: Chitinophagaceae bacterium (assembly GCA_036005825.1). Lineage (GTDB taxonomy): Bacteria > Bacteroidota > Bacteroidia > Chitinophagales > Chitinophagaceae > VBAS01. Next base: position 11,275 of record DASYQG010000105.1, read on the forward strand.
TGAACATTTGCCATAGAAGCAGGTACGATTTTAGGCATCCTGGGATCAACGACTCCAGCCCCACGGATATTAGTGAGGAGGTTGTAATAGTATTCCGAAATGCGTGGATTGCTGCTGCTAATGGCCGAAAAATCAAAATTTCCATTTGCCGAAACAGGATCACCCTCTAAAAAGTCTGTTGCGTTGCTGTTATTAAAATGTTGTTCTACTGTGTTATCGGCATTAGACTGAGGACCTTTGGATAAACAATATAATATAGAATCTGCATTATACAAGTCTGACTTTTTTGAAAGCTTCAGCATGTAGCGGGCTTTTAAGCCCCAGCACAGCTTTAACCATTTATTGACATCGCCGTTATTCAGTATATCTCCGGCAGACAAGGCAGGAGCTCCGGTCTGTTGTGATTTACTAAATAAAGAAATAGCTTCATTGAGGCGTGCCATGCAGCCGTTATAAATGGTTTTACCGTCATCAGGAACCGGGCTTGGAATTCCTGTTCCCGCCTGGGTATAAGGCATTTCTCCATACAGATCTAACATTTCCATATAACCCAATGCATGAAATACATCAGCCGCAGCCATATAATGATAGGCACCCTGTTTCTGCGCAGCATTATACAAGTCCGTTATATTGGAAGATACCCCCACAAAAAATGCCTGGTATGGTGTGGTTGAATTACCATTAAGGGCTTGCCATGTCGTGCTAAGCGAATTTTGATTAGCTGCAATAGCATAATAAACTCCCGCTATACATGCTGTACGAACGTTGGCAACGCCTGCCGGTTCCTTCCAGTAATTTTCAATCCAGGATAATTTGTTTTGAATTGGGACGCTTTGATTGTTTGGATTATCCGGATCCGTATTAACGTCAAGCCACTTTTTACAAGAGCCTAATCCAACTATGAGTATGAACCCCAGTATGATGTATTTTGAACTTTTCATAATTTGTTTTTGTTTCATTAGTTAAAACTTAAGATTGATACCAAACGTAAAACTTGCTACGGCAGGCACTCCCAGGTAATCAATACCTGTAGAACCTGAACCTCCAGTTCCACCAGCTACACTTACTTCAGGATCCATTCCCTTGTAGTTTGTCCATGTTAATAAATTGGTGCCTACGGCTGTAGCTGAAAATCCCTTAATTACTCCTTGTTTTTTAAACATACTAGTGAAATCATAAGTTAATGACAGCGAACGAAGTTTCAGCCAATTAACAGAAGTAATAAAATTTAAAGAGTTAGCAGCATAGTTTTGCCAGTATTGATAGATCATGTTTGTTCCGGCATAGGTGGTTGTGCCAATAGTATAATTTTGACCTGCATTGTAAGTTATAGAAGTATCGGCTCCTGTACCGCTGCTTACACCGGTTAAGGTTACCGATTGACGATCATTCAACAAGGTCTTTTTACTTAATCCGTTCACAATCATAAAAGCTTCTGTACCGTTATAGACATCTCCTCCTATGCGCCCATCCAACAGGAAGTTAAGGCTCAGATTTTTGTAATGGAGGGTATTATTAAATCCAAGTAAATAACGAGGTTCACGATTACCTACAACTGGTAAATTAGTATTAAGCTTGTAAAGACCAGTTTTAGTATCTATCTGGTAACGGCCGTTAGGAATTTCCGTACCAGCTTTGTCTAATTCACGTAAATATGGTTGACCGATTATTCCCAAAAAGGGGCCACCGTTAGGAATCGATGCTGCTTTTATTGTTCCAAACTGTACGTCAGTTGGGTAAAAATATTGTACACCTGGAATGAAAGCTCCTAAGCTGCCCCTATTGTAGGAGAAATTAAGGGTAGCATCCCATCCAAAGTTCTTTTGTGAAACTACTTTGCCATTAAGCGCTATTTCCATGCCCTCGTTAATCACTGTTCCGGCATTAAGGGTGCTAAAAATAAATCCTCCGGACTGGGCTAGCCGGGGCGAGCCAATTTGATTCGCCGTTTGACTATGATAATAAGTATAATCGAGTCCAATACGACCATGCAAAAATCTGAATTCTCCCCCAACTTCCCATGAAGTTTGAATTTCAGGTATTAAGTTAGCATTACCTCCTTGCCATTGATTACCGATGCCAACGTAACTTCCGTTACCGGCGAGTATAGTAACCGGTGGATTTTCATAAGTATTTGTGGCATAGGCGTTAGCATCTTTACCAACTCTTGCCCAGCTTGCACGAAGTTTACCAAATGAGAGGATATTGTTGTGAGGTATCAAGTTTGTAAAGACAAAAGAGCCGCTTAAAGAAGGATAGAAGTATGACCAGTTTTCGGTAGGTAAAGTAGAAGACCAGTCGTTGCGCCCCGTTGCTGTGAGATAGACAAGATCTTTCCATGATACGCCCACTTCTCCATAAACTCCTACCAGGCGTCTTCTTGTTGTGTTATCGGAAAATTGTTTGTTTGCAAGATCGATGCTATTTAGGCTGACTGTACCGGGTGTACTAAAGTTCCATCCCCAAAGATTTTGAACGTTGGTATTAAAATCATCTGAAGTGGTTCCCAACATCAGGTGGGTATCAAAATCTTTAATGTTTTTGTGGAAATTAGTCATCGCGGTGGTTGTGATGTAGGTATAGTTAACCTGGTCTTTGCTTAACCGGCCATTCTGGTATTTTGCAATCACAGCAGACCCAGGCGCAATAAAAGTATTATCGTTAGTAGTGTATTGGTCATAACCCAGACGCCCTGTGATGTCCCACCAATCGGTAATTTTAAAATTGCCGCTTATTCCGCCCGTAAAGCGGTTCGTTTTTGAGGTTAACTTATCCTGGTTGACGATCCAGAAAGGATTATCAACATCGTTTGCCAAATCTGTAATAGTTGCGGCATATATCCGATGCTGTGTGCCGTCAGGATTTATATAATTCCTTATGTCGTACGTTTGAGGCCAGTTATACAATTCCTGCATGCTTCCTACTCCACTTAAATACAAACCGGCAGAAGTCAACGTTCTGTCCGTCGTGGAAACAGAATAGGCGGTATTTGCATTTAAAGTTAAACGTCCGTATTTCTGTTCACCATTAAAGCGGAAAGTAGTTTTATTATAGCCTGTTCCGGGAACAATACCTGTTTGCTTAAAATTAGATCCCGACAAGAAAAAAGAACCGTTCTTCGAACCTCCAGACACGTTTACGTTATTATCGTATATAGCACCGTGTTGGAAGAAATCACCAATGTTATTATATATCGTGCTGTCGGAGGGAATTTTTGGTCCCCATGAACTATACGAAGCAGTGTTCAATACGCCGTTACTAGAAATGCTACCAGGGCCAAACACAGTTTGAGCCTCAGGCAACTTATTCGCCCAGGAGGTACTTATTTTACTGGTAACATTAACAGTTACTCTGCCTTCTGCCCCTTTTTTTGTGGTAATCACAATAACACCGTCTGCGGCCCTTGCTCCATATAATGCAGCTGCCGCAGCACCCTTCAAAACCGTAAGAGTTTCAATGTCTTCCGGGTTAATATCCATGACACGATTAGAGTAAGTTGTATTACTGCGAGATAAACCATCAGTGCCTGTATTACCGGTAACCGTAGTTGAGTTATCGTATATAATACCGTCAACAACAAATAACGGCTGATTTTGCCTGGTTTCCGAAGTAGAAGTAGCACCACGGATAGTTATAGATGCTCCGGCACCTGCAGCACCACTGAATTGAGTGACATTTACGCCGGGAACTTTACCTGCTAAAGAGTTAATGACATTGGTATTTTTGTTTTTCATTAATTCCTGTGCGCTTAACTCAGTAACTGAATACCCCAATGCCTTTCGTTCCTTTTTAATACCCAATGCTGTTACCACTACTTCACCCAACTGTCCTTCACTCACCTGCAGATTGACAGATATTTCAATGTCGTCGCCTACAGGTAAGGTCATGCTTTGATGACTGACATGAGTGACCTGAAGCACATCGCCTTTGGATGCCTTGATGCTAAAGCGACCCGCGTTGTTTGTGGTCGTATTTTGTTTGGTATTCTGGTTTGTTACCGTCGCATTTGCAACGGGTGAATTATCCCTTGCTGACAGCACCGTTCCGGAAACCGTTTTCTCTTGTGCGAAGGAAGTGAAAGAAAGAACGAACAGCGGTACGATCAGTAACAATCGTTTAGTTTTTTGCATAAGCAGAATTTTGAAAAATGAAGGTAATGAAAAGATGAATTGTCTATCAAATTTCCCGACAATAAGCCGCAGAATAAAACGCAATTCTGGCATAAGACAAAATAAAACCCGGAAGCGCTGCAAGCTTCCGGGTATCATAAATAAGATATGAACAACTTATTCTGAAACAGTTTGAACCTGTGATTTGCCAAATGTAAATCGAATGCTGAAACCAATGGCTGCTGGTTCAAAGTTGATGTTATCAATTATATTCAATTCGGGTTTCCAGTCAAGTGAGAGATTTAATGGAAGGTTGACAAATTTATAATCAAGACCAATGATTCCCTGTGCTCCCATTAATGCACGATCCGTATTAGTTTTATCAGAGTCAAAACCAAGATAGGCACCGGCTCCATAAAACCATTTTAAACCTTCTGTGGATGGCATTGCGTTATGAACTTCAAATAATGCGCCGATGGCGGCGGTATTGTCAAAAGTGAAAAGCCCTTCGATCGCAAGCTTGGGATTCATAAAATGCTTAAAGCTTACCGAATTGTTTATGGCCGGACCGTTGCTGCTAAGACGAAGGCCAAGGGCTGTTTTATAATCCTGGGCCTTTAATTGAGTGGCTGAAAATAGAATTGCTGCAATAAAAAACGGAAGTGATTTTTTCATGGCGGAATGTTTTCTCTTGATTTAACGAAAAGGGTGCCAGATAAGTTTAAAAGAAATGCAAAAGTTGAGTTAGAGGCAATATGCGATCGGAGTTAATAGCCAATAAAGGATTTACTCACCATTGACCATTCACGATTTTATTCAAACAATTCATACTTGGTCTTGGGCCTTTCTGCATCTCGCCACCTGAAATTTTGAAGATGCATTTCCCTGGGAGTTTTTTGTTTCATTGGCCAAATAGTTCCTTTTACAGCAGTTCGGAAAACAACACGCTGAATTTCCTTTTCTTTGAAATAGACATCCATCAATTCAGCATTCGACTGATTGATACCTGTAAATGCGCTGTCTTCATCCTGTATATAATAAACACATTCAGCGGAACCTCTTGCCCTGACGGAATCAATATTGCCGTCAATAAAATACGCATCCATCCGCGTTGATTTCACCTGGTTGAATATTTCTGGTTTTATAAAACTTGCTATAAAACTATTTTTAAATACCTGCATCCTGTCTGCTTTTTTATTTTTGGTAAAAAGCAAAATAGTATCGCCTGTTATTTGATTTTCGTTTGACCAAACAACAGGATCATCATACAGCCTGAAAACAGAATCTTTAAAGGAATAAAACAAACTGTCGCATACAGCTTGCAATGAATCAGAAAAAACTCTTACATGCCGGAAGGCTTCAAAATATCTATTGGTACTGTCCTTTGTTTTAGTATCAACAATTTTTATTCCTTTTAAGGTATCTTTTTTTACAACCGAATCCTTTGCGCCATACAAGTCGGTAAGCTTTGCAGAAAATAAAGTGTCTGCCGCAATAAAAATGGAATCCTTTTCCTGTTCGACGATCATGAGCGGCTTGGCAAAAGCAAGAAACGATTCATTCTTTTTGTTATAGAAAATTGTATCGGCAAGAACTGTTGTTTTATTGGCAGTGTCAACAATTATTCCCCGTCCGAAGATTTGTGTAATACCCAGGCTATCGTCACTTATAATTCTTTCTCCGGTTACCTGTATATTCTTGTCGGTAATAATTGGGCTTTGACCAAATTCTGCTTTACCCGTTTTCTTATCATAATAGCCTTCTCTTGTTTTAATGGTACGGTTTGTACTGTCTTTAATAAATGTTTCGGCAATAAATCTTACTATTTCGGTTCCGGTATTATATAATAAGGAGTCAGATTGCAGGTCGTAACTTGGATCTTTCAACTTTACATTCTTTTTAAAATAAACATCTTTCAGATCGGCATAATAAAAACCTTCTTCGCTTGTTAAAACAGTTTCTTTATTTACCACTCTGCCACCGTTCCGATAAATGCCAACTTTCGTATTCATATCGTATTCCAATGTTGGAGTAGTAAGAACGACTTTGCCATCAGTTAATTTAACGTTATCATCTAAGTAAGCAATTTTTCTGTCTGTAAGGTAACGAAGGTGATCAGAGTACACATTTGTAGTATCAGAATCATTTATATGAACATTTCCAAATGCTTCAAACAAATTCATTCTTTTATTGATCACACAACTATCGCATTCGAATATTGTATTGCCCTGCTTCAACCTCACATTCCCGGCGAGTATTGTTATTTCTGTAACAGAATCAATCTTTTTGTAAAATAGATTTCTTGAACCGGGAAGAATTTCAACTGTCCGAATTGTATCTGCTGGTGTAAATGATCTTGTGATTGGTCTTTCCTGGCAGAAAATAAATAGGGGACTTGTAAACAGCGACAAGACGAGCAAAAAACGAATAAATTTTGTCGGGATCATTTTGTTTGCTTTGCGGAATGCAATCTTTTTTCGAAGGCGAAGTTAGTTTACGACTCTGCCACCATTCCGATAAGTACCAACTTTGGTATTCATATCATATTCCGATGTTGGAGTGTTAAGAACACCTTTGCCATCAGTTAATTTCACATTGCCATCTAAGTAAGCAATTTTTTTGTCGGTGAAATAACGAAGGTGATCGGAATATACATTTGTTGTATCGGAATCATTGATATGAACATTTCCAAAGGCTTCGAAAAGATTAGTTCTTTTTGTGATCACACAACTATCGCATTCAAAAATGGCAGTGCCTTGTCTTAACCTTACGTTGCCGGCGAGTATTTGAATTTCTGTAACAGAATCAATTTTTCGGTATTCTAATTTTCTTACTCCTGGAAATATTTCAACTTTTCGAACCGAATCTGATGGTGTTAATGTTTTCGTAGTTGATAACTCCTGACAAAAAATAAATAAAGGACTTGTAAACACGGATAAGCCCAATAAAAACCGAATAAATTTTGTCGGGATCATTTTTGTTTGCTTTGCGGAATGGAATCTTTTTTCGAAGGCGAAGTTAATGGACCTGTTTTATCTTTTCTGTTAAATATCAAGCTGCCTGTGTATCGTTTAGGATTAACCCTGATATCATCAAGGAGTATTTCGAGACCAAGAAACAGGTCATTTAACTGATCATATAGTTTTCGGTCTTTCATCAGCAATCCAAGAGTGCCCTCATTCGAATTGAATTTACTTAACACAGTTTTAAGTTCATTGACTGTAGCCTGCAAAGTGTCGATAGTTGGTTGCACTTCCAGTGAAGAAAATTTATCGGCTGCTCTTTTAATGCTGCTTATCGTAGCAGTAATACTATCGTTATTCTTTTTAAGATTATTAGTGATTGAATTGGCATTACTCAATGTAGCAGCCAATGCACTGCTTTCAGCATTCAGAAGTTTATTCAGGTTACCCGTGGTTTCTTTCAGGTTGCGAATGATCTCACTGATATTTCCTTTGGTGTCTTTTTCAAACAACCGGTTAAGACCACCCAGAACTATTTTCAATGAATCGATCGCACCTCTTACACTCGTTAAAGTTGGAGTGATCTGCGCTTTCACATCTCCAAGAAAGGAAGTAGCAAGATCAGTCACTAATGTATCTCCGTCTTTTAAATACTCAGTTGATTGTCCTTGTTCTATTTTTAAATAGGCAGCTTCCAGCAATTCGGATTCTATTGTCGCTTTTGAGTCCTTGGGGATATTCACATCCCGTTTCATGGTGATCGTAACAATAATTCCACTAAGGTTCTTGTCGATCTCGGTGTAATCGTAAACGGTCCCAATAGGGAGTCCTTTCATTTTTACTTCATTTGATTTTCGAAGGCTGCCGAGATTGGAGAAAACAGCATATAAATGTGTTTCCTTATTGAAAACATTTTTGCCTTTCAAAAAATTAAAACCTACAATAAGTAGTGTGAGAGCCACAATTGTTAAAATCCCGACTTTGGTTTCGTTGCTGATCTTCATGAATATTCGTTTTCCCTATATGTTTACAGGATGCCAAATTAATAAAATAAATCAAGCTATTTAAAACTTTAAAAAGCGGGGGTAAAATGTGATTATCAGCGTTTAGTCACCAGAGCTTTAGAAACATTTTTTCGGGGAAGATTGGCAGCATCTGCTTGTATAACCTTTGTATCTGGACTCTTGCCGCCATTACTTGCAGGAGCTTTTTCTTTTGAAGCAATATAATTGGCCAAGGCATTTGTAATATTTTCTACTATCTCATTTTGGCCCTTTTCGCTATCAAGGTATTCTTCTTCATCCTTATCGGTGACGAAACCTGTTTCGATCAATACACTTGGCATACCGGTAGCTTGCAACACCCAAATACCTTTATCATTTCTTTGTTTAACACCCCGGCTAAACCTGCCTTCTTTTACAAATTCTGCTTCGATAAGATTGGCAAAATGGAGGGAGCTTTCAAAATATTTCTTGGTATATAATAATTGAAATGCTTTCATCACCGGGTCATTGATCTCTGGAATTGTTATTGTGCTGTCACTTTCTCCAAACTCATCATCAGGTGTTATCGTTTCTGACTTATTATCGCTACGGTCTGCGGCCCAGATAAAGGTTTCTGTTCCATGAGAAGGGTTGGGAGTGTAATAATATTTATATGTCTGGACCTTTCTTCTTTTTTTTCCTTTACCAACCCATTTATATCCTGCAGCAATTTTATGCTTTATTTTGGGAGCTGCGTTGGCGTGTACAGCAATGAACAGATCACCGCCGGATTGATTGGCAAATTCTGCACGATAACGCAGTGCCTGGTTCTTGTCTGGTTTATTACCTGGAAGAACATCCGTTGTTCTTGTATAAAGAACCTTAACACCAGGAAATTTTTCTTCAATGGCCTTGCCAAGTTTTAATCCTACCGAAAGACATATCTTAGCTTCTGTGGTTATAGCGCCTTTTGCCCCCTGGTCTTTACCGCCATGGCCGGGATCAATAATAATAGTTTGAACCCCTTTCTTTTTAATTACGGAAGCACTTTTGAATGCAAATGCGAAAGGCAGAACTGCAATAAAAACGAGGACGCTGATGATTCGCCTGGTCATGGTGGATATTAATTTTAACGGATTAGTTTTCAATCTTCACAAATCCTTTAAGTCTGAATGATATATTTTTGTTTTCCAACGCTATGATACTGCACAAATTTAGATCAAAATACCTTTTTGCCGGCCTGCTGACTGCAATCTTCTTTACACAAACGTGGAAAAGTACCGCTAATTATAGCAACCATCAAAATTTTTACATCGCATTAACACCCCATCAAGATACTGTACCGCAAAAAAATAGGGACAGTCTTATAAAAAGACCCATAATAAACGTTGCAGATACATCAAAAAGAGACTCATTATCGAAAATAAATGCGTTGACCGATACTTCAATTATCAAGATCGACACTTTTGATCTGAAACTATCGAAAGATACACTTGATGCTCCTGTAGATTATGAAGCAGAAGATTCTGTCGTAATACTTATAAAAGATAAGAAGGTTGTTCTCTATGGAAAAGCGAAGATGCATTACAAGGATATCGATTTAACAGCTCCGAAAATGGAGCTTGATCAGCAAACACAGATCCTTACGGCATTTAAAAGTGTTGACAGTACCGGTGAACTTATAGATAGAGCCCATTTTTCACAAGGTGATACGAAATTTCAAAGCGACACGATCAGGTATAATTTTAAAACTCAAAAAGGATTAACAAAGAATACATTCACAATGATGAATGAGTTAACAATGTCTGCCGAGAAATCGAAAAGGATCGGAAATATCCTGTATGCCCGCAGGGGGGTGATCACAACTTGTAATCTTGACGATCCTCATTTCGGATTTCGCTATGATAAAATAAAAGTGGTTAATAATAAAGTTGCAATAACAGG
>DASYQG010000106.1:0-17210 GCA_036005825.1 Chitinophagaceae bacterium
TTGTTGGTTGTTTTACAGGGTCAGGGTCATCACCAAGGTAAAGAAGGTTTTGCGGTAATTCGGTGAGCTTAAGTTCTCTTGCAACTGCAATAAAAATATTGTCGATCTTAAACCCTCCCTCATAGGTTTGAGGTTTTAGTACAAGAGTATATTTTTTTCTTGCCAATACCTTCTTGTATGCACTCACTACCAAATTGTATAAGTTCTGTGATAAAACATTTCTTTTTTCGTTTGATCTGTTTTGAGCGATCTGCTGCCAGTAAACAATATTGATCATTGCCTTTTGCCGGTCGCCCGATATCATATCAAGAATCGCTTTTGATTTTTTTCCGGAAGCCACTTGTGCAGAGTCAGATTTATATGTACTGTCGAGTCGCTGGTATTCCGACTCATAATAGTTACGAAGAGCTCCCAATGAATCACGGTCATAAATTTCCATAAGGCTATCTACAAAATGATAGCCGGGCATGGCTTGTACCATTATACCAATATCAAATACACCGATTTTAGGCGTTTGTGACCTCGCATTCAATGACAATAACAGTGCTGCAGTAAAAATGAAAGCAAATGACAATATCTTTTTCATAAACGGGAATATTAAATGCTATAATGATCTTTTGGTGTTGTAAAAAATGTGAAAGTAAGATTTATCTGCTGAGTAGTGTGTTTTAAAGATTACTTAAGATCGTTTCCTGTACCTTCTTCATTTCTTCAGGTGTTAATTTCAGTTTTTCTTTTGTAAAATTCAGATCATTGGCTGAATTAATCGGAATCAAATGCATGTGTGCATGTGGCACCTCCAAACCTATTACTTCGATACCACAACGATTGCACTTAAATGACTTCTCAATAGCCTTTGCTATCGGCTTTGCAAATAATAGCATTTCTGCAAGATATTCATCGGGCAGATCAAAAAACTTATCTGTTTCTATTTTAGGTACAACCAATACATGTCCTTCACGTAAAGGAAAAATATCGAGGAAAGCAAAGAATTTTTCATTCTCTGCAATTTTATATGAAGGAATCTCGCCTGCTATGATCTTTGAAAAAATAGTCATACCGCCAAAAATTTTAGATCTCAGATTTATGATTGCGGATTTAAAGTATCGTCGATACATAAGAATTATTACATATAAATCTAATATCCGTGCTCAAAAATCTAAAACCATATATCAGATAGAAATACTTTCAACCTGAAATTTCAATATGCCCGCTGGTGCCTGTACTTCTGCAATTTCACCTGGTTTTTTTCCAAGCAATCCTTTACCGATCGGCGACGTAACAGAAATTTTTCCCACTTTCAGATCAGCTTCGTTTTCACTTACCAATTGATAAGTTACTTGCTTTTTGGTATTAAGATTTGTAAGTGTCACTTTAGTAAGAATAGAAACCTTGCTTGTATCAATACTGCTCTCATCCAGCACTCTTGTATTAGCAATAATGCCTTCCATTTGAGCAATTTTAGCTTCCAGGTGACCCTGAGCTTCCTTTGCCGCATCATATTCAGCATTCTCTTTCAGGTCGCCTTTTTCTTTTGCTTCTGCAATAGCTTTTGAAGCGGCCGGCCTGTCTACTGACTTCATGCGTTGTAACTCTATTTTCATTTGCTCTAAGGTGTCCTTTTTCACATAATTAAAACCACTCATAATTACCTCCTTGTTTAATCGCAATCGTGGGTCACGTTTGCAGACAAAAAAAATAACAACGCCCCAGTGTTTGCTGAAGCGTTGCATTTATATCTACAAATATAGAAAATTCTTTATTCCGCCGACTTCGAAACAAAAAGTTTTTCTCAGGGCTTTATAAATTAATAATCACTGTCTTGGGTCAATAAAAATTTGGCGGCCCCATGCCTCTATATTTTAAGAAAACCCAATTTTTGAAGCAACACCTCACTCATTTTTAAAAATGCTTCATGACTATAGCCTGCAATATGGGGTGTAATGACAACATTAGGTTGATAAATCAACCATTCAAAAAGCGTTTGTTCTTCCGCTGTATAAGAAGCCAGCTTTTCGTTTTCCAACACATCAAGCCCTGCTCCTGCTATAGCTCCATTTAAAATAGCATTTTTCAGGTCTTGTGTATTTATAATTTGGCCTCTTGAAGTATTTAATATCCATGGTTTTTGTTTCAAGGATTGAAAAAAATCATGGTTTGCTAAATAATGTGTTTCACCTGTTAACGGCACATGGAAACTGATCACGTCGGCATAACGACATACTTGCTCAAAACTTGCTTCCTTTATATAATCTTTGCTAAACCCATACTTATACTTATCATAAGCCAGCACCGTTACATTAAACGATTGCAATAATTGAGCAAAGGCACTGCCCGTATTTCCATAACCAATAATGCCGATTGTTTTACCGAAAAGCTCAGTGCCCCTGTTCTCATCACGCAACCATTTACCTTCTTTTAATTCCTTTTGCACCGAATGAATTTTATTCATCAGCGATAGCAACAACGCCAATGCATGTTCTGCCACCGCATTCCGGTTTCCTTCGGGGCTGCTGATGCATTTTATCCCTTTACTCTCAGCGTATTCAACATCTATTAATTCCATCCCACTTCCAAGGCGACCGATCCATTTCAGATCACTTCCTTTATCAATTAAGTTAGCATCTACTTTTATTCGTGTAGTTATTACCAGCCCCTCTACTCCACTCATTTCACGATACAATTCATCATATGAAATTGTTGGTGAATAGATAACTTCAAGTCCTTTTTGTTTTAGTGTATCAGTCAATAATTCATGTGCTTTTGCTGTAATAATAACTTTACTCATTCTTCTTATTTCATTTTAAAACTAAGCTCGCCAAATTCTTTTACAGATAATTGTTCAGCTCTTTTATTAAATATTTCATCTTTCAGTATTTCCGGATCGAATAAATGCTTTACCGCATTTCGCAAAGTTTTCCGGCGTTGATTAAATGCTGTTTTTACTAACCGAAAAAAATATCGTTCATCTTTCATCTCAATTTCTTTTTCCAAAGGCAATAACCTTAATACAGCGCTTTTTACTTTAGGCGGAGGGGTAAAAGATCCTTCACTTACTTCAAAAAGATATTCAACCTTAAAAAAGGCTTGCACCAACACACTGGTAACGCCATAAGTTTTGCTTCCTTCTTTTGCTGCTACTCTTTGTGCTACTTCTTTTTGAAACATTCCCACGACATTCTCAACATTCTCTTTCCATTCAAGTATCTTAAACAATATCTGGGATGAGATGTTGTAAGGGAAATTTCCAGTTACAGAGAACCTTTCATTAAAAGGTTTTTCCATATCAAGAAAATTTTGGTTGACCAATTTGCCTTTTAAATCAGCATAAGTGGCAAGCAAATAATTTACTTTTTCGGTATCAAGTTCGACGGCTTTAAAATCGATACCAGGGATTTCAAGCAGGTATTTGGTCAATGCGCCTCCCCCTGGTCCCACTTCAAGCAATTTCTGATGAGGATATTGTTGTATAGCAGCTACAATTTTTTTGCAAATGTTTTCATCTTTTAAAAAATGCTGCCCCAACGATTTTTTAAGCGTATACATCCTTGCAAATGTACTGGCTTGTTTTTTTAAATTTTTTTAATAAAAAAACCTCCCTGCAGCAAAGGGAGGCCTTTAATAAAAACAATTATGAAAACCTGCTATTCCAAAACAACAAAACGAGTAGTAAGTGTTTCCTGGTTTATTTTTAATAATGCATTGTATATACCAGGCTGCCAATTTTCATTAATCTCAACTGCAAATACATTCGTGCCTTTTTTAAGCATTTCATTCATCACTGAAACCTGGCGACCCTGCATATCAAGAAATAAAATTTTTGCCTGCACGTCTGACGAGGAAGTTACTGTCATTTGAAATTTTCCCCGTACCGGGTTTGGCGCAATTGTTATACCGGTTTTTAATGGTGGCTTTGCACTAATTCTTAAAATACGACTATAGGAATAAGAGCCATCCTGATTGACCATTCTAATTCTAAACTCAATGAATGAAGACGTTCCTAATGGAATATTATAATTAAAATTATAAGAAGCTTCGTCTTTTAAATTGCTGGTAGCAGAGGTCGTTCCAGCGTCAGAAAAACCTCTACCATCGATGCTTGATTCAATGACGAAAGATCTTACAGATGCATTATTCGTTACGGTCCATTGCAATTCAGCTTTATTATCGTTTGGATTAAATACTCCGGAAAACGATCTGAATCTTGCTGGAAGAATACTACAAGTGCTATCTCTTAAAATAGTAACTGTATCGGTAGCATAGGCATTGCAACCTGCCATTAACCGTTGCGTTACAATATAGGTTCCAGGTTGATTTACCTGTATCCAGGTACCCGATGGATCTGTGTAAACGATATTTCCTCCGATTGTAGACCATGTATAAACGGAGGTCGGATGTGGATTCGTTACATAAATATCGCTTGTGATGGTGTCCGACATGCCACAAAAGAAAGGAAGCTCAGGTGTTATATTAGCCCTTGGGGCCAAGAATAAATCTATTGGTGCGATAAAGTCTTTTAACTCTGCAGTAAATGATGCCGAAGCCCTTGTTTTTACCAGTAATCTGTTAAAAGGAGTACCGCAAATATCGCCTCCAAAAGAAGTGACAGGATCGAGACCTAATTTGGTGAGATTAACTGAAAACTCCATGAACTGGTCCTTGGCATAGTTAACAGCAAGAGAGTTGTCCTGCAATACGAGTTGAAAAGGACCTGCCCAGGTATTGTTTCCGCTACCGAGACCAGTGTAAAATGCACCCGCTGTTTTTGGAAGTATGCTGGCATAACCATATTGCGCACCAGAAGAGGCACCATCAAATTGACCTGACCAGTCGAATTGAGCAGGCGTTATACTCATTGTTGCCTGATCAATCCAAATACGAGCCTCAATATTTGTAAGCATTGAGCTTTGGTATTCAGCTGAAAATATTATATCTCCCGCTTTTATTACATTACCGGCTGCATCAAGCACCCAACTGGTATGCCCCGCATCAGGACCATATCCATAAAATTGCTGAGTTGCTCTGTCATAATAAATATCGGTCTGGTACATTTCAAAATCGAAATAACGGTTACCTGTAACATTATCCAGAGAAAGACCTCCAAACATCCATAATGAATCGGTAACAGTGGGTCCTGCCCTGCGGATATGCATAAACACATCAAGAATATCGTTTTTATCAGGGACGCTTTGAACAACACCAGTCCAGTCATCAGGACTTTGTCCATTTTTATTTGAACCTGCTGCAAACGTCGTGGTATCCTTACCATGATAATCTCTTATAAACAATGCATCAAGCCAGATCCTGTTATTTATAATACTGAATTTGGGGCGGCTCATGGACCGAAATAATGTAGCCATTCTTTTCGGCCAGGGAGAAACATCACTCAAATAGCCTGCAACGACTGCAGCCGCACCAGTTGTATCAATAACAAAAAAACCCGTACCTGCAGTACCATTATTAAACCAATCATCATTACCGCTCTGCACAAATCCATTGAAGTAGTTTGCCCTTAAATCGGCATCTACTCCAAATGCGGCCTTTATGATTGGCGTGGTTATTTGCGCGGAACCAATGACCGAAAAAAATACCACCCCGAGTATAGAAAGTAAAAATTGTTTCATAAGCATAAATTGAAGTCCTCAAAATCATTCTCACTACTTATTAAATAAACAGGAAAAAAGGGTGGATAGGTGGGAATCCTCTCCTGTTTATATAAATAATTAACGTTGTACAACACGGATCGTTTCTACAGCAGAATAATGAGTAGTACCATCATTCATGTTACAAGCGATACGGTAATAAATTGTTCCAGGAAAAACGCCTTCATCTTTCCATGAAAATCTTACGGCATTATTACATGGTACCTGGCTGATGGCATCATAAAAATCACCATCATAGGATCTTTCTACAGTAAAGCATGTAACACCTGCTGGTGTATCAATGCCCCAATCCAGTACAACATTCTTTTTTGTCTGAGGATGAGTACGGAAATAAGTAAAGTCATGTGTAACCTTAGCTGCAGCATAAGTAGTTGCTTTGCTGGCAACTTTCTCATTTTTACCTGAAAAGGTAAAGCCGGTGAATGCAATAAATGCAACGGCAAATACAAAAAGCTTTTTCATAAGGTAGAATTTTTAATGATATGAAAGTACTCCACCCCTATACTTCCCACAAGGAACATTTACCAATAAAATACACTCAGAACATCGAATTCAACTTTGACTTTTTAAGATCAAATCAGCAAGTAGGCTTACGAAGAAAAAACCCTCTCCAAAAAGAAGAGGGTTTTTAATAAAAAATGTAATTAGTATTTAAAGTTTTTGATTAGCCTTTAACCTCGCTTTATAATTTTTCTATTTATAACATTATTGTTTGAAGTGACTCGTAGAATGTAAAAGCCTGCTGGAAGCTTATCTGTATTATCAATATTAATACTATTTCTGCCTTTTACCAGGTTATAACTTTCACCTTTCAACTTATGCTGGTATTGATCAAGAATTTCAACCTGGACCAATCCATCATCACCAGAAATAAGATCAAATTTCACGTTTGAGTTGAATGGATTAACCAAGGATTCAATTTGAAGACCGGCTTTATCACCTATTAATTGAACTACTTTAGAATATTTAGATTTGGTAGTCTGTGTTTTGATTTCCTTGATTCTATACCATGAAAGAGTATTATCTAATAATTCTGGGTCAACAAAAGTGTAATGATTTGTTTCAGCAGATGGGTCTTTATAGCCGGTTATTTCACCAATGGTAACAAAACTGCTACCACGTTTACTTTTCTGTATTTCGTATTTAACCGGCTCTTCTTCTTTAGATGTAGTCCAGTATAAAACTCCTTTGTTATTTTCATTTCTACCTTTGAAAGACAGGATACTCACATCTAATAAGAAATCACATGGATCAACATCCAGTGCAATTGTTGCACCGCCAGAAAAACGACAACTTGAATTTAAAAGATTAGTTGGCGTACTTGCGACCATTACTCTATACAGCGAATCGGCATAAGCAATGAACGTAGGATATGCTACTGAATAACTCCATACACCACCACTGTATGTAGGAGAGACCGGTCCACCGGATTTCCCTGTTGATAACCATGTAGCTCCATTATCAATACTATATTCCCAGGTATAATAGGTATAAGTATTAAAGTATGAAGCAATAGTAGCCCCCATATCTACAGTATTACTATCACAGACAAACGGATTAGGTCCAGGTGTTACCGTAACATCCGGGCTACATGTTTTCAAAGCAATATCATCCAAGGCCCAGTCATTACCTCCTCCACCGGGGGCGTTATTGCGAATTGTTAATGTCAAGGAAGACTGACCGCTGCCCGTTTTATAAGTAAAGCCTCTTTTTACCCATACATTATTTGAATCGGAACCTGTTTGTGTTGAAGGAGCAAGCCCGCCATACTGAATATTTCCGGTGGTATAATAATCCACACCATCAATATCAAAAGTAATATTGGGTTGAACGCCGGAGGAATCATTCGGTGCCGAAGGAATGTATCCTGATCCTGTTGACGCCACACCATTAGAGTCACAGCCGCATTTATAACAAATGTTCTTTATCCAGGATGAAATTTCATAATAAGTGTTTGGGCAAAGATTAGATATGGTGTATTGAAAAGCAGTATCCGTTTTGTAAGCTGAGTTTACTATGAGCATGTAACCACAGGGATTAGTCGCACTGATTGGTTGATTTGGGTCACAAGGTCGATTACCTTTTGTCGTATTAGTAGCGCCGGTATGGTCACCAGTAATATCCCAAAGATTAAATACACGATGAGTTGGAGAACTGTTATCAGGTTTAGCCCAGGTTGTAACTGTAGAAAAGCTTGAACCGCCTGTACTGGTATTGTTAGCAATTCCATAGTAGTAATCTTGGGGATTGCTGGTTTGGAAAGTTGAATAAGTATATCCTGTAACATTAGCTGAAGCGCCACGGTTTTGGGCTGTTCCTGTGCCAAATGTTCCATTAAAATCACCCCCAATGGCGTTGCTGGCTGATACTGAATTAGGGCATAAACCCGGACTGCTATAAACTGCGGCGCTTCTGGCACTGAATGATAAATCGCTTAAAATACCGGTGCTTACATTTTTTGCAGTGATCTTCCCCCCGCCCAGACTAAGTGTGGAATTATAACCGGCATACACCACTACCCGGTATGTAGCCATAATGATCATGGTGGAACCAAACACAGAAGGTTTTGAAGTGCTTGAAAGGAGGCCTCTTTTTGTGGTGGATGCTGTAGCTCCAAAATTGATCCTTATTACCGTATCTGTACCGCTGGTATAATAATAACCTTCATCGTCACTTACAGCATCAGTAAAGGATTTGTAAACTTTTCCTTCATTAGTTCGTAAGGCTATCGAACCAGGCACTAATCGAACACCACCGCCCAGGTGAAGTGTATCCAAAAATGCCAAACTATCGAGTGATCCGCTTCTAATAACCAGCGTTGCTCTTATTTCCAAGGTATCACCAGGATTAATAGTTCCTCCACCTGAATTTTTGGAAACGTTTATATAGCTTTTACCATAATCAACAGATGCAACAACTGGTGCTGGATGAGTAATACAAATATCGAAATTACCTGTTGAGGTTGCAGCAGCATTATAATTTGAAACTCTTACATAATAGGTTGTTCCAACTGATAACCCTGATACCGATAATGTGCTGGTTGAACTACAGGCGACAGAACTAAGTGATCCGCAAGAACCATTATAAATTTGAATTCGTTGAGCACTGATACCTGTCAAGCTGCTTAATGTTATTGTTTCGTTGACAGCACTGGCCGCAGTAAACGTAAACCAGACGTCATAATATGTGCCTGCTGCTGCACATCCCAGAGGTACACCTGAACTTGCTGTAGCACTGGCAAGGGTAGCTGAAGTATTAGAGCAAGTTGTATTCGAGTATAAATTAATAGCATTTGCACAATCGTCATTCGTTGGTGGGTAGGTTATACATATATTAAATGTAACTGTGCCGGAAGGAGCCGATACACTAATATTTGAAACTCTTACATAATAAGTTGTGCCAACTGTTAATGAAGAATTTGTAATAGTTGTTGTTCCGCATTGCATTGATGTCAATGATCCGGGAGTACCACTATATAATTGAATTTCGGGGTTTGTGAAATTAGCGCCCAGTGTACTAATAGTGATTGTACTTATTGTGTTAATTGCAGTAAACTTATACCATACGTCCCAGTGATTGCCTGCGGCCTCACAACCAACTGGCAATCCACTAGTAACTGTCGATAGCAAAAGTGTACCCGAAGTATTTGTACAGTTTGTGCCTGGTGTTAAGGAAACACCTGATACAGGCTCGTCATTGGGCGAGCTAACTAAACAAATGCTAAATCCTCTTTTATTTGCAGCCCCCCCAGTTGAAGTAGCACCTGTAACATATACTCTAACATAATAAACCGTTCCTGGTGTTAGAGTTGTTCTAACCATCGAAGTCGCTACAGTTTGACACGCTATAGATGTAAAGCTTCCGCAAGTTCCAGATAATAACTCAATATAAGTAGTTGCAGCACTCAAGTTTGTTCCCAATCCACTTACTGTAATTGTAGCATTTGAAGAAGTTGCAGTAAAGCTATACCACACATCATTGGTTGGTGATGTAGCTCCTGCACAAATGGCGTTAGGTGATCCTGTGCTGGTCGCAGCTTCTAAGTCTCCGGAAATTGCAGAACACGTTGTTGATGTTGAAAGAGGTACTGCATTGGCGCAATTATCATTGACAGCCTGAGAATAAATATGATCAGTAATAAAAACAAAAAATAAAGCAGTAATTATGATTCGGATATGATACGTGGCTTTCATGAAAGAACTCTTTGGTTTTTCAGAATAATGGATTGCAGACAAAATAACTCTAACACTTTATTAATATCAAGAGCGTTACTACTCAAAAAAAATGGGGCTTTTACTAAAAAAAATCGGGTAGTAATGCTTGGGTATAAATAGATTTTAATAAATAGTTTAGTGGCCTAAAATCCTGAAAAACCATGCAACAAGCTACTGCCCGAACCGGCACCACCAATTTTTTATTTATTCCTTTTGTTCTTTTTTTCTTTACCTTTTTTTCTTTATCAAGTTTTTCTCAAACAAATGACACTACCAGTGCTCCTTCGTTAACTTCTGCATTGTCCTGCACTATTCCAACATCTGGTAATGGTGCATATTCATTGGTTAATTTTACAGCAACAGCCAGTATACCGGCAGGTTGTATTTCAGGAGGAGATGGAAATCACTATGATGGCTGGTTCAAATTTACTGCGGCAAACACCAGCGAAACTGTAACCATTGGTAATTTTGGAAATAATATTACCAACTCCGAAGTTCAAATATTATCACGCACCACTCCTTTAACCTCTCTGGCTTGCGGAGCAGCCACTGCTACAGCTACTGGTTTGACTGTTGGTCTCACATATTTTATCAGGGTATCTAACGTTGGAGCCGGTCCGGGATCTAATGCCGTTAAGGCCAGTTTTGATATTTGTCTTACACATCCTCCTCCTCCACCCACAAACGATGATTGCGGAGGAGCAACAACATTAACTTCTGCAACCAGTTGTTCAAATATATCCGGGACAATCGTAAGCGCCACTGCTTCTACAGGCGTTCCACTTACTACATGTGTTAGTGGTACTCATTATGACGTGTGGTATAAGTTTGTTGCTGTAAACACAACTCATTCAATTACCATAAGTGGACTTGGTTCTAATTTTACCAATCCCGAAATACAAATTTATAGTGGTGCTTGCGGATCATTAACATCAATTGGTTGTGGTACGACATCACTAACTTCATCTGTAAGTGTTGGTACCACTTATTATGTAAGAGTTTCAAATGTAACTGTAAGTGGAATTAATAGCAATGGAGGATTCAATATCTGCTTAACTAATCCCGCACCGCCAGTAGTTGTAGTGGGAGGCCGTATGAATGAAGTTTACCAACAAACAACTCTTTCGGGTTCTGGACTTCTACAATATCCCTGGGAAGTTACTTATGGACCTGATAATAATTTATGGATCACAGAATCGAGAGGTTACAAAGTTTATAAAATGGACCCCAACACAGGCGCTAAGACGACAGTTCTTGATATATCAATGGGAAGTACATGGCTTCCTTCCCCTTCTGATTCGCTGAATGTTCAGTTTAACAGTAACTGGCCGCAAGGCGGATTGGCCGGTTTAGCTCTTCATCCAAACTTTCTTGATGGAACTGGTAATAATGATTACGTATATATATCTTATGTACACCGAAGCCTGGGCGGCAGTTCACCAACAGGAATATATTATAGAAATAAACTGGTTCGGTTTACGTACAACTCAGGATCCAACAGGTTAGAATCGCCGGTAGTACTGTGTGACACATTGCCCGGAAGTAATGATCATAATTCACAAAGAATAATTATAGCGCCAACAACAGTCGGCGGTACACCTTATTTGTTTTACTCATCCGGAGATATGGGCGCTGGTCAATATAGCAACCGTACCCGTCCGAATAAAGCACAGAACCCTGCTTCATATGAAGGAAAAATATTAAGATTTAATCTTGTCAGTGACGGAGATGCTGATCCATGGATTCCCAATGATAATCCTTATTCCTCTACCAGTGCTGTATGGAGTATTGGTATAAGAAATAACCAGGGCCTGGCATATAATCCAACTCTGAATATTTTATATGGCGCATCGCACGGTCCATACAGTGATGATGAAATAAATATAATACAACCATCAAAAAATTATGGTCATCCTTTAATAGAAGGGTTTGTAGATGGCAATGCTAATAATACATCTGCTGGCGCTCCGCTTTCAGATAATGGTGGCGTTTCAAGTTGTCCAATGATTACAAGCGAAGCAGCCAATGCTGCTGCTATAGGATCAAGTTATAAAGATCCACTTTTCTCTGCTTATTCAAATTCACCGGCTTTTCCCAGTATCTATGACTTATGGACCACTACTACCGGAGCGAATGCACAATGGCCTACAGAAGCATGGTCGGGCTTAGATCTTTATACCAATAAATTAATCCCGGGTTGGAAGAATTCATTGGTGGCTGCTTCATTAAAATGGGGACGGCTGCTAAGATTAAGATTAGATGCTAACGGTACTGCCACTACTCCTTCTAATACACGCAATGATACTATTAGCTATTTTAATAGTCAAAACCGTTTCAGAGATCTTGCTTTTTCTCCTAATGGTAAAGACATTTTTGTGATTATGGACAACACATCTACCACATCTGGGCCTGGATCAGGAAATCCAGTCGTGCCTACCTGTGCAGGATGTGTTCAGAAATATACTTTCCTTGGTTATTATGATAATGGAGGAAAAAGCACTATACCAACTTCTATTGATGTTACCGATGGTACCGTTAATACCTGCAATACAGGAACAACAGTAACAATTGATAACTCCAACAATAATCTTTGGGTTCCGATTACCGGCCCGGATGGAAATATTATGGCAGAAATCTATCCTAACGGGAATAATCTTGGCACCGTTACATCTTCTTTTTATAAAAACTCCGGGCCTATCCGCGTAGCAAATACCACTCATTATCTTGATAGAAATATAACCATTACACCAACGACACAACCTTCATCCACGGTAAAGATCAGGCTCTATTTGTCAAAAGCTGAGTTAGATGCTTTGATCGCTGATGGAGGTAGCAGCGTTACCGCGATCGGCAACTTGAAAATTTTGAAAAACACTGATCCTTGCAGTAGTGCTATAGCCGAGGCAACCACAGAAATAGTACCGGCTTATGCTGAAGCCCATGGCTCAAATGGTTATATGTTGCAGGGAGATATAAGCGGCTTCTCTTCATTTTATTTCGCTGCCAACAACTTTACACTGCCATTAGATCTTCTTTCTTTCACAGGACATTTGCAAAATGATAACTCGGTATTGTTAAATTGGAAAACAGAGAATGAGATCAACACTTCTCATTTTGCAATTGAACGAAGCATAGATGGCAATCGTTTTAGCGGAATTGGAAATGTTCCTGCGAGTGGCCGTAACAGTACAGGTAATTCATTTAATTATTCATTTACAGATAATGATGCCGCTAACCAGTCATCCCAGCGGATATACTATAGATTGAAAATGATAGATATCGATGGCACTTATAAATATTCAAACATTGTTTCCGTTTCACTACCTCTCACTACAGGTAAATTGAGCATTTCGCCAAATCCGGTGGTCCGTGAAGTGAAAGTAACGATTGCATCACCAGAGGATGGACAGGTGCAATGGAAGTTGCTGGACAATGTAGGAAGAGTAATGATGAAAGGAGCAGAACATGTAAATAAAGGTGCTGGAAACAACTTTAGTATTAATATGAACAGATTACCAGCAGGAACTTATTATTTAAGTGTTACTGGTGCGGGTAATGATCAAAACGTAAAAATGCAAAAGTTATAAACTGAAAAAAGATATTTTTTTAAAAAACCCCGGCAAAATATACCGGGGTTTTTTTATTGCACATTTAAAAATTGTTTTGTTGTAAAAACAAATTATAATTGAATCATTTTAAAACAAGCTTAAAGAAATTCCTCCATAATAATTTCTGCCTGGTGCTGCATTATAATAGCGACCACCAGTAGCATTAATGTCATTCCCAAGACTATAGGTAACATTAAATGCATTGTCTATTCCTGCAAACAATTCAAGCTTGGTCTTCTTTAGATCCTTCCGCCAACCTATTCTTGTACCTAAAAGATTATAAGATGAAGCAAATTCACTATTCGCATCATTTAAAGGAATTGGATCGCTGTAATAGTAAGTAAGGTTAATATAAACACCGGGCTTCGTAGAAATATCTAAACCAGAAGCCACTGTATTTTTAGCTACGCTTGGTAATTTTTTTCCGCTGTAATCATTTGTGAGTTGTTTAAAATCACTATAAGTGAAATCATTCCATGTATAACTCACCCATATCCTTGCAGTATTGACAAAAGAATGACTATGTAAAAGCAAATAAGAAACCTGTGATTCTATTCCTTGCTGCTTTGTTGAACCGGCATTGACAAAATAATCCCCATTAGTTCCATCCCTTCGTTGTACAATTGCATCTTTTAAACGATAATCAAAAGCATTTACTTCAGCATATAATCGCCGTTGCAACCAATTACCTTTAAGACCTACTTCATAACTAATACCATATTCTGCATTCAACTCAGTGCTTATTATGCTGGTAGAAGGCAATACTTCTGCCACCGTTGGAGGAGAAAAGCCTTTAGCAACACTTGCATATACATATAGATCTGATACAATTTTTTTTGAAATTGCCAGTCTTGGAGCTGCTTCATTTTCATAAGATCTTTTTTGCTCTGCCAAAGAAGGAATAGAAAGTCGTTTTATTTTAATTGATGATTTATTAATGCTAAGGCCAGCTGTAACATTTATATCATACTTCAATCGGAAATCTGCCTGCGTAAAGATCGACCAGATACCATTCCGGACATCATCGTTTGTAAGGGTTGTTGTCGGTTTGCCATTTACATTCTGATATGTATGTATATTGAAATATCCTTTTTGCGCTTCAGCACCAAAAATGACTTTAACCTTATCATTCACAGCAGAAGGTTTCCATGTGAATACTGTTCTGCCCCCGAAATGTGGTTCTTTTCTTGCTTCGTAATTGCGGAAAGTGGGGTTTTTAATTTTCGATAAAGCACCATAAAAAATTAAACTATTTTCAAAATGGTCGTTGAATTTATAATGATTATTAAATCCGCCCAACCACGTTTTTTGGTAAATAGCCGCCTTTGCGCCATCTGCACTTGGAAATGCTCCTGCTGAAGGACGAGATGCGCTGGGGTCTTTTTTATACTCAGCCTTTGTAAGAGCACCAGGTGTTTCATAAAACAGATCACCATAAAGAAAATTGAAATGCAACGATTCTTTTTTACCTGAACTTATCTGGGTTTGCCAGGTAGCAACATCTCTTCGCATTGATGTATGATCCCTGTAGCCATCACTTTGCTGGTGAGAATAAATGAATGCATTCCTGAAATTATCCTTGCCCTGGTTAAACTGAACATTCAGATTACTATGATCATAACTTCCATAAGACAGATTAACCATTAGTCCGGGCTCAGGATGCGGAGCATTGCTATTTATCAAAATCGCTCCTCCCGTTCCGGCGCCATACAAGCTTCCCGCCGGTCCTTTGATGATCTCTATAGAATTGAAATTATAATAGCTGAGTTGATTTAAATAAGTATTGCCGCCCGGATCAGTAAATGGAATTTCGTCCCAATAAACTTTTACATTTCTTACACCAAAAGGTGAACGCAACGTGCTGCCTCTAATATTCATGCGGTAACTACCAGGAGAACGTTCCTCCATTCTTACTCCCGGTGTACTATTTAGGGCAGGAAGAATATTTGTGTTGCTGAATCGTTCAAGACTAATTTTATTTATCTTATTGATCGCAGCAGGGACTTTGCGAAGATTTTGATTTTGTTCATATGCTTTGACGATTACTTCACCGAGTGTTTGTAAAGAGTCGGCGGTAACATTTTGTGAGATTGAGAAATGAAATGTTGCCATGCTAAATAGCAGGCAGGTGGCAGTTTTTCGCATAGTATTGGTTTGTCGTTAATACAAAATTACATTATTCGTTTCCGTAAAACCAAAACCGCCAGTAAACTAGCGGTTTTGAATTTAAGAAAAATTATTTCTTAAGCATGTAAAACTGATCTTTTACCTGGCAATTACAATTTTTTCAGTCCTTATATTTTTCCCATTTGCACCTCTGACCATCAACACATATATTCCATTTGAAAGATCATTTATATCAACCCTTGTAGCAAGTTCCTTGGTTTGAAGGCTTTTTACCAGCCTGCCGTTAATATCAAATAATTGTACCTGCCTGTTTTCAACAACGTAATTATATATGATAAAATAAGTGCGAGAAGGATTTGGATATACATCAATGCTTTTATCTTTTATATCATCTGCTATCTTCGTTTCAGTAAGTAATTGACTCATCGCTTTTGCAGCCCCTGATGGCTGATATGTGAATTCCAAAATACTTCCCGGGTTTGCCGGTGTGGTAGTCACATTTCCTGTTGGTCCGGATGTAGAGCCACTGGAATCACAGGCAACATATAATTTTAAACCATCTGGCGATACAACGATATCTCTGAATCGTCCCATACCACGGAAATAATTAATGGTATCAGAAATTACACTTTGGCCATCATTACTCAGCTTATATCTCGCAACAACTCCGCCTTTTAATGTGGCAACCAATAAAGAATTTTGCCAACCGGGAATAGCAAGACTTCCGTAAAAATCAGTTCCCGAAGGTCCGATTGAAGGCCATGTCATATTATCCCCACCTGTGGGAGGGTTAGCGGAAGGGAAAATAGATCTTAATGGTTCCTTTGCATTAAGAGCTGCACAATTATTTTGCTCATTAACAACAGCAAACCCACCTATAGTCATCCCATTATAATTACCATCGCAGTAACCGGCAACTTGTGGCCATCCATAATTTCGGCCAACTTGTATAACATTTATTTCATCGTCACTGAAAGGTCCATGTTCGCTGCTATACAAAATATCAGTTCCATTTACATTGCCCCATACAAGACCTTGTGGATTACGATGACCGAATGTATACACCGCAGTAGGTTGACCTCCATTTGCAAATGGATTATCTATAGGTATCCATGAACCAACACCATCGGGCTCTGTATTAAGTCTTAAAATTTTTCCTTCATAAATATTAATATTCTGAGCGTTGTTAGTTCTTGAAACATTATCATACTGACCGGCGCCCATATCTCCTACTGAATAATATAATATTAAATCTGGGCCGATAGAAATTCTTGCAGAGTTATGATCATTACTTCCAGGAATATTCTCCAATACTGTAACCGGATTTTCGAGAACCTGGGTTGAAAAGTTGTAAGTATATCTTTCGATCCTTGTCTTTCTAACTGTGCTGCTTAGCGATTGATAAGTATAAGAAATATATGCATAAGGTTTCCCTGTTAAAAATTGCGGATGTAAGGCAAGCCCCATCAATCCATCTTGTCCACCGGCCAGGGCCATTTTAGAACCTAAAGTAAGCACAACTGTTTTAAGGTTGGTTGTTGGATTTAGAAAACTTACTTTTCCTGCAAACCGCTC
This sequence comes from Chitinophagaceae bacterium, assembly GCA_036005825.1. Taxonomy (GTDB): domain Bacteria; phylum Bacteroidota; class Bacteroidia; order Chitinophagales; family Chitinophagaceae; genus VBAS01. The sequence goes on from DASYQG010000106.1 coordinate 17,188, forward strand.
AGTATACCAAATATTATTATCAG
>DASYQG010000107.1:0-5685 GCA_036005825.1 Chitinophagaceae bacterium
TGTCTTGCTTTTAGGGGATCGATCTTATTATCAATTAGCGCGGCTTCAATATCAGCTGTTTCAAGCATGGGAATCTTTATCATCTGGCAACGACTAACGATAGTAGGCAATAATAATGTTTCATTTTCTGCTACTAATATAAATAAGGTATTGGGTGGTGGCTCTTCGATCAGTTTCAGCAGTTTGTTTCCTTCTCCGCCAAGATATTCCGGCATCCACATGATAAGAACCTTGTACTCGCTTTCAAAACTTTTAAGACTCAGCTTGTGAATAATGTCATTGCATTCATTTGCTGTGATATTGCCTTGTTTATTTTCTGCGCCGATGAATTGCAACCAATCATACACATTTCCGTAAGGATAATTGTTTACGAATTCCCTCCATTCAGATACATAATCAACACTTAGCGGGGGAGTGCCTGATTTTTTTGTAACAACGGGATAAGAATAATGAATATCGGGATGAACGAGTTGGTTTGCTTTTGTGCAGGAGGGGCAGACACCACAGCTGTCGTTTAAAGTTTGAGGTTTGAGGTTTGAGGTAGTTGGTTCCTCTCCGAATAATAATGTATTAGAACTAGTTTGTGATTTTGGATTTGCCTTTTCGCATGTTAAATACTGTGCTAATGCTAATGCCAGTGATAAAGCACCACTTCCTTCTTTACTTAAAAAAAGCAAAGCGTGGCTGAGACGATTGTGTTGAATTAACTCAACCAATTGTTGTTTGGTTTCCTGCTGATTTATTATTTTTTGGAACTGCATTAATTAATTCCTTTTTTTTTGAAGGGGTCCCTCAGCAATATGTAAACTAATAAGGCAATTCCGACCATTCTTATAAATTCTCCGCCAACTTTTTTAAAATCAATTTGAAAATTATTGAATAAAAATGATATCAGAAATGAAGCAGCAATAAGAACAATAAAAGCAATGATAATTTTTTTCATTTGCTGGTGTAATTTGGCTGTAAAGTAAAATAAAAAAAGCGTCCCGATTTACCAGAACGCTTTTTTATTGGCAGGACTTCTATTAGTTCAAATACTTTGTTATTTCCTCACTCATTGGGTTCACCTTGTTATGAAACACGGCAATCAATTTTCCATTTTCATCCAATAAGAATTTGGTGAAGTTCCAGTCAACGGGATTTTGCAAATATCTTTTCCAGACAAGATCTTTTGAGGTTGTTCCTTGTTCTTGTTTGGCCAACTCTCTTGATTGGTCAACCAACCATTTATAAATAGGCGCCATATCATCTCCTTTCACAGAAATCTTTTCTGCCATTGGAAATGAAACGCCATAATTCTTTTTACAGAATTCCTGTATCTCTGTATTAGTGCCGGGTTCCTGTTCGCCAAAATTGTTTGCCGGGAAACCAACAATGACCAGTTTATTTTTATACTTTTCATACAGTTTTTCCAGGTCGGAATATTGTGGTGTGTTACCACATTTCGAAGCCGTATTTACGATCATTATTTTTTTGCCTTTGTAAGCAGAAAAATCGATCGGGTTTCCATCAAGTCCCTGCACTTTGAAATCATAGATCGCGGGGCCTTCTAATGAGACTGATAATATCAGTGCAAGCAAAAAAATTTTCATGATTTTATTTTTTTTTAGGGTAACAAAGTTAAGAAGCTCTTGCTCTTAATTCCCAATAATCTTTTGCCACCAAAATCCTGCCGATTATTGTTTTTCATAACTCCCCAGGTCAGGAGCCACGCCAACAGGTCTTGGTTTTCCATCCAAATCGATGATTATACCGGCATTGGTTGCTTTGTTCTTTGCAGGGGATTCATCTTTTAACCGAAAACTGTAAAATCGTTTTGACGTATTTATAGAATCAAATGCGGGATATTGATTGTTAATAATTCCCGTTGATATAATATTAGTTGGCGTATTTAGAACTTTCCATAGATCATAATCAAAATTTACATTAAAAGTAGTACTGCCGCTTTTTGCGACCACCACCTCATCTTCTACAGTTCCATCTTGTCCCCAGAAAATACAATTGCGAAACAAAGCAGAAAGATTTGCCGTAACGGGGCTATTATTTACAAGAATATAATTGCTTACAAAAAGAACCGGATCACGGTGAAGGATGTAACTATTAGAAAAAGTTGCAACAGTGCAATGTGTAAATTGATAATCGCCGCCTTTAGCTAAAACTACATTTTTACCGCAATTACTTACCAGGCAATTTCTTGCTCTTATACTGCTATTAATAGCGATGATGCCTGCATCATAAGCGTTATCTACGATGCATTCGTTCAAAGTCAATTTTGGATTTATTGAAGGATCCAGGACGGCTAAAGCCTGGTATGCATTTCTAATAACCGCATAGTTAAAGACATTATCCTTGCTAGTACTTCTAAAATAAATCCCTGGCCATCCGCCCGGAAAATCATTGTAAGGTTCATCAAGTCGATCACCACGAAATTGAACACGGTCAATAGTATCCTTTGCGCCATTTATTTCCAGTGTGCCATCAACAAGTATAGGGGCATCAGCATGTACATAAATGCGACAGCCTTTATTGATGGTAAGCTTTTTATTTGCATCAATTATTAATGATCCAAGGATCACATATGGCAGATCATTGTTCCATATTTCATCAGCAGTAATTTTTTTATCGCGGTAAAAATGTGCATTCTGTCCCCATGCTTCCAAATTTATCTGCCGGCTTGTGCCATTATAATTTACTTGTATACTGTCCTTAACTATGAAAGGGATATTAGTAACATTTTGATTGATGCTTACAGAAACAAAAACATAAACACTATCATTTGCTTCGATCTCGATATTTGAAACCTCGGGCCCGATAAAACCATCAGCATTTATTTTAAAATAAGAAGCATTGCCACCCATCAGTTTAATTGAGGAAAGACGAAGTTTCTGGTCATTCTCATTTATAATTTTAAAAGACTGGGTGATAGAACCGGTAGTGGTAAAAACAGTATCAAATTTTAATTCTTCGGTTGAAAGAGCGACTTGTGCGTCGGGACTTGTAATAAAAGATTCTTTTTTGCAGGCGTAAAAAAGGATAACAATGGATATTGAAATAAGCAGGAGGTTCTTCATTGACATCAAAAGTAAAACGAAGAGTTTGAAAGAGGAAATGATGATGGATATATTTACAAGAAAGAATTAGCGGGAGGCAAGGCAAAGAGTAGCGACAGATAGTTTTACGTTTTCTGCTGTTAAGAGCTCGTTTCCGCATGCTTCAAGTGTGGCACCGGTTGTTACCACATCATCCACCAAGAGTAAATGTTTGTTTTGAATTGTTTGCGGATCTATTAGCTGGAATTTTCCCTCAATATTCTTCCATCTTTCAATTCTTCCTTTTTTTGTTTGTGTTTCCGTATGCTGTGGTCTTGTTATTACCTTATTTAAAATCGGGACTGATAAAATTTCTGCTATTCCTTCACAAAGAACCGTTGCCTGGTTATAACCCCGTTTTTTTTCTTTCGATGGAAAAAGTGGCAAAGGTACTAATGCGTCTATCTCATTAAAACGGGCAGCATTTTTTAAAGTATTCCCCATTAATCTTCCTAATTGCAATCCAAGATCTTTATTGCCTTTATATTTCAATTGATGCATCAAATGTTGCACAAGTGATTCTTTTGTAAAATATAAATGGGCGGAAGCATTTATTATTGGCAGTCGTCCCCAAAAATCCTTCTCAACAGGATTGTTAGGATGAATTTCAAAATTTGTTTCAGGTAAGGACGAGAGACAGCGAATACACAAACGACTTTCAATATTTAGCAGGTCACTTCCGCATCCGTCGCAAACATGAGGGAAGACCACATGTAACAATGATTCTTTTATTTCTTTGAAACCGATCATTTTTAAATGATCTATTAAGTTACTTAAAATAAATATCTGTACAACTCTTCCACCTGTCCCATTGTCACAATTTTGATATTGAATTTTTGTTTAGCCAACCCTTTTTGATTGTATTTTGAAACAATGATCTTTTCAAATCCAAGTTTTTCCGCTTCGGCAATTCGTTGATCAATTCTGTTCACTGCCCTTATCTCACCACTCAATCCAACTTCACCTGAAAAGCAAATGTGCTGCGGCAAAGGTGTGTCTTCAAAGGAAGATAAAAGAGCACATAAAACAGCAAGATCTATTGAAGGATCTTCAATTTTTAATCCGCCGGCTATATTTATAAATACATCTTTTACTCCAAAATGAAAACCGCCTCTTTTTTCTAATACAGCCAGTAATAATTGCAACCTTCTAAGATCAAATCCACTAACAGTGCGTTGAGGCATTCCATAAACAGATTGTGTAACCAACGCCTGTATTTCTATTAATAGTGGTCTCATTCCTTCGATCGTGGCCGCAATTGCAATCCCGCTGAGCTGATCTTCTTTTTGAGTAATTAGAATTTCACTGGGGTTTGTTACTGCCCGCATTCCGGCATCGGTCATTTCATAAATACCAAGTTCTGAAGTACTGCCATAACGATTTTTCAATGTTCTTAAAATACGATAGGCATAATGGCGGTCACCTTCAAACTGCAATACGGTGTCCACCATGTGCTCCAAAATTTTTGGGCCGGCGATAGCGCCTTCTTTAGTAATATGACCAATTAAAAAAACAGGGGTATTAGTTTCTTTTGCAAAACGTTGAAACTCCGAAGCACATTCACGTATTTGAGATATACTACCAGGGGATGAATCAATATAAGGCGTTTGTAAAGTTTGAATTGAATCAATGATGACTAAATCTGGCTTTAGTTTTTTTATTTCCTGGAAAATGATCTGTGTCGATGTTTCAGTAAGCAAATAAAAATTCTCATTTGAAATATTCAATCGATCCGCCCGCATTTTTATTTGTTGCTCACTTTCTTCACCACTTATATAAAGAACTATTTTATTACGTAGCGTCAAGCCATTTTGTAAAAACAAGGTTGATTTGCCAATACCTGGTTCACCTGCTACGAGTACAATACTTCCGGGTACAATTCCTCCTCCTAATACACGATTCAATTCATCATCTGCAGTCAGCAATCTTTTTTCTTCACTGCTTTTTATTTCATTTAATTGAATTGTCTTGTTAGTTCTTTCAGTTGTTTCATTATAATTTTCCCAGCCATTATTTTTTGCAGTTTCTTTTTGTATTATTTCTTCAACAAAGCTGTTCCATTGATTGCATGAAGGACATTGACCAAGCCATTTCACACTTTCATATCCGCAGTTCTGACAGAAAAAAGCTTTTTTAACTTTACTCATAAAATAAAGTTAGGTTTTCGTCAACACCCGCATCTTGTTTTATAAGAAAGTAATTTTCAAAAAAAATAAAACTGTTGTATAAGTTTAAAAAATCAATTTGCAGAAATGAAAACAAAAACGATCAATTAATTATGAAGTTTATAAAAGTAAAAAGGGCCAATCTTGTTGATTGACCCTCTTACTTACTAACCCATTAAATTCTGATACTAAGTTACAATTCTGACTCACATTTCAAAATAATTTTTTCTTCCTGTGTATAACTTTTGGATTAACTTGTGCGGTTATAAGTTCCGAATGTAAAAACAATTAAGATCGATGTAATTAATTAAAAAACAACAACTTATATGAACTTATCTGTAAAATAAGGAGTATGTATTCAAAACCTAAATCAGATCTTATTTATTTTATTTTAATGTCAAAAAGACTGTAAAAAATAGAAGTAGGTTGCC
>DASYQG010000108.1:0-5415 GCA_036005825.1 Chitinophagaceae bacterium
CGATAGATACGATCGGCGTCATTGTGAAAATTATCAAACGAGTATTGCTCTTTCACAATTAAAATGATCAGTAATCCCAACGACATGCTAACTGAAAGACCAACAATATTTATAAAGGAGAATGTTTTATTCGCCCAAATATTGCGGATTGCGATCTTGATATAATTTTTAATCATAATGAAATTTTTATTCTGTTCGTAATGATTTTACAGGATTTGTGATCGCCGCCTTGATTGCCTTATATCCTACGGTTATCCATGCTATGATTACTGATATGACAATAGCGATCACAAAAACTTCCCAGCCTATGCTTGTATGATAATAAAAACCTGACAGCCATTGCTGCATTAAATAATATCCAACCGGAGCTGCTATTAAAAATGCAACTCCTATCAGTATTGTAAATTCTCTTGAAAAAAGATAAACGATACTCTGCGCCGAAGCGCCTAATACTTTTCGAACACCTATCTCTTTGGTTTTTTGCACAGCCATAAAAGAAACAAGTCCATACAAACCAAGGCAAGAAATAAAGATGGCGAGGAATGAAAATATTTTAAACAACCTGGAAGTAATGGCTTCATTCCCATAGAATTCTTCAATCCTCTCATCGAAAAAAACACGGTCATACATGTAAGTAGGATATATTTCTGTAAATGTTTTTTGCACCTGGTCAAGAGCCGTTTTCATTTTATCTCTATCCATCCTGACAGCGATCCATTCATAAGCTTCGTATTCGGAAGAAATTACCAGTGGTTGTATAGATTCCCGCAGAGATCTGCTGTTAAAATCTTTTACCACACCTACTATAGGATAATTTTCTGTGCCATCAAATGAAATTGTTTTACCAATTATATCCTGGGGAGATTGAAATCCTAATTTCTTTACGGCAGTTTCGTTTACTAGCAATTCACGAAGGGTATCGCTATGAAAAAACTGTCGGCCGGCGATCAATTTGATCCCGAAAGTTTTTAGATAACCTGTATCTGCAAGCTGGCGGGTAATATTAAATGTTTGTTTTTCGGGAGAATTATTAAAATAAAAAGAACGGGATGATGCAAAAAAGTTAGCTGGCGCTTCCATGCATAAACTTGCTGACAATACACCGGGCAGTTGCAATACACTGCTTTCTAATAATGGATATTTAACTTTTAACGAACTATCACTTGGTAAGTTTATCAGTGCAATTCCATCTTTATCAAAACCCATTGGCCTGTTTCGAAAATAGCTCATCTGTTTTACCACAACAATAGTTCCAATAACAAGCAATTGAGCAATTACAAATTGAAAGACCACTAAAGTTCTTCTCAAAGAAAGTGTACCAGTCTTTTTTGCAATCAGTTTATTTCTAAAGATCGTTATCGGGTTAAAGCCGGATAATACAATTGCCGGGTAAAAACCAGCAAGAAAAGTAACTGCTATTGCACTCAATATTATAAACAATAATATGGAAGGATGTTGAAGAAAATTTAATGAAAGATCTTTGTTCAATAGGCCATTCAATAATGGCATACAAAGCTGTGCTATCAAACAACCAATAAGCAAAGAGATCAACGTGATAAAAGCTGTTTCAAGTAAAAATTGTTTTACTAATTGAGAACGACTTCCTCCTAATACTTTTCTGACGCCGATCTCTTTTCCTCTGTTGACCGATTGCGCTGTAGATAAGTTTATAAAATTTATACACGCAACAATGATCAGGAATAAACCGATCAATCCTAATGACAATAACTCCTTCTTTGAAAGACCATCTGTCCTGAAAGTTTCGACATCTGAGTCAAAATGCATTTTTCCCAAAGCCTGAAGACCCAATCTGATGTCATACTTATCTTGCGGCGTCTCTTCAGGATAATATCTTTTCATAAAAGCAGGAAACTGTGCCTGCAATTGATCTCCTGACTGACCTTCTTTCAATAATAAAAAGCACTGTCCAAATGTGAACCCCCATGAATTTTCATTTATTGCAAAAACTTCGGGCAGGCGGCCACGAAGTGTGGGATAAGAAGCTGCTATACGTATTGGAATATCTGTATTGCCGGGAAGATCCTTAAAGACACCAACTATCTGCAATGGTATTCTAAATGAATAAAGTTGTATTACTCTTCCAATAGCATTTTTATGATCACCAAAGAATTTATTTGCAATACTCTCGGCGATGACTGCGGTATTGGGATCTTTTAGGGCAGTAGCATTCCCTTCTAACCAGTTAAAATCAAGGATATCAAAAATTCCCGCTTCTGACCAAACTAATCCATCTTCTTCCTTAAATCTTTTTTCTTCACCGGTATTTTTTTCAGGGATATACAATTGAGCTCCTCCCATTGCAAGTATAGCAGCCGCTTTTTCTACTTGTGGAAAATCCTTTTGCATTGTAGAAGGCAATGGTGGGGGTACTCCCGGTGTTTTTCTTGATATCTCTCCATTGCTCTTATTCAGCAGCGTAGTTACAACACGATAAATTCTATCATGTTTGCTTTGATATTTATCATAGCCCAATTCATTTCTAATGATCAGGAAGATAAGAATGCTGGCAGCAATTCCGACTGCAAGACCCATAATATTCAAAACAGAAAAAGATCTTTTATTCCATAATGAACGTAAGGCTGATTTATAAAAAGTGTTGAGCATAAAAAATATTTATTCTTCCAGATCTTTATTCAGTCCGCAATGATTTTACCGGGTTAGCAATAGCCGCTTTAATTGCCTGGAAACATACTGTTAACAACGCCACAAACAACGTACACAAGCCAGCAATGAGAAATACTGTCCAGTTGATATTTATTCTGTATGCAAAATCTTCCAGCCATTTATTCATCCACCACCATGCGATCGGGAAGGCAATGATAGTAGCCACCAATGTGAGTTTTAAAAAATCTTTTGATAATAAGGTAACAACACCTGAAACTGAAGCACCCAGAACTTTTCGAACACCGATCTCTTTGATCCTTCGCTCAGCTATATATGCACTAAGCCCAAATAAACCCAGGCAAGCAATGAAAAGGGAAAGCCCCGTAAATATGCTGAAGATACTTCCCATACGTTGCTCGGAACGATACAACGCATCAAATGAAGCATCCAGGAAATTATAATCAAATGGTTCTCCTGAAACAAATGTTTTCCATTTGCTTTCTATTTTACTTAATGTATTGCTTATATCTCCGGGTTTCATTCTTACCATCATAAATGACGTTCCGATGTCATAAGATTTAGAAGAAGTATGAAAAAGGGCAATTGGTGACATGGCTGTCTGCAATGATTGCACATTAAAATCTTTAGCAATGCCGATCACTGTGTACCATTCATTATTGCCACCGGGATACTGTATGCGTTGACCGATCGCATCTTTCCACCCTATCTGTTTTGCTGCTTCCTCGTTCAGGATCACAGAAAGTGAATCCGAAAAATCCCTGGAGAAATTTCTTCCTTTTAATACCTGTATTTTAAGTGTGGGTATAAAATCATAGTCAATAATGAAAGATGTAAGGTTGATATCTTTAGCAACTTGTTCTTCACCATTCTGATCTGGTATATAACTGTCACCGAAAAGATTTCCTGTAGGAATGCTGTTGGCAATACTTGCATTTGAAACACCCGGCAATTGGCTGATCGTTTGCCGGAAACTTTCTTCGCTTGTACCCAACCTGTTTGAGTTTGCTATTACCAGTACATTCTCCTTATCCAACCCCATATTTGTATTTCTGAAAAAATTAAGTTGCTTAAAAACAACCAATGTACCAATGATCAATATGGTTGAGATCGTAAATTGAAATATCACTAAACCGTTTCTTATGAATAAAGCACCTTTGCCTGACCTGGAAAAAGTTTTTCCTGTTAACACTGCTACCGGGTTAAAAGAAGTCAGGTAAAAAGCGGGATAACTGCCAGCGAGCAATCCGATCAAAATCGCCAGCCCAATTAAAACAAACCATAAACTTGCTGTAAATGCAATATCTAGCTTAATTGATTCACCGGTGAGATCCGAAAAAGGTTTCACCAATACGGCAACTAGTATAACAGCCATGATGCTAGAAATAAAACTGTATAAAAAAGCTTCTGCGAGGAACTGTCTTACTAGCTGACCTCTGGTTGAACCCGTTACTTTACGTATCCCAACTTCTTTTGCTCTTTTTGCAGAACGAGCCGTTGACAGGTTCATAAAATTTACACAAGCAAGAATGATAATAAACAAAGCAATGCTGCCGAATATATAGATGTATTTAATATTGCTGAGATGACTCAACCAGGGTATTCCAATATTTGCTGAACGTAAGTGGACATCAGTTAATGGAAGCAAATGAAGATCCCACCTTCCGCCATTTTTTATAAATTCATCAAATGGTTTACCTATCCTATTGAACGCACTGGCTGCCTGCACTCTTACCATTGCAGGAAATTTCGATTCTAATTCTTGTATACTCGCAACATCCGTTTTTACATTGCTGCGAAGTTTTACATAAGATATCATTTGTTGCCATACCCAGCTCCAGCTAAATTGTTTTACAGCAGGGAAATCTGCAACAGGCATCAAAAAATCGAATTGCAAAGAAGATTGTGAAGGAATGTTTTCCAAAACGCCGGTAACAGTAAATGGTTTCTTGTTTTCTTTCATCACAATTGTTTTCCCGATAGCATTCTCATTGCCAAAATATTTTTTAGCGATATCCGCTGTTATCACAACCGAACCTGGCTTTAATAAAACTGTTGCCGGGTCACCTTCCAGCATTTTAAAACCAAAGAATTCGAGAAAATTTGAATCAACGGCAATGATATTTTTTTCCGTGAAAAATTTTTCTGTTGAATTATTAGATCCATATCTGGCTACTATATCTCTTGCTTTATAAAACCTGGTATAACTTTCTATCTCCGGGAAATTGCTGACGAGTGCTTTGCCAACAGGAGGAGGCGTATTGCCCGCCCAAAATTCCTGGCCGCCCATATTCCCTTTCAATGTTACCTGGAAGATGCGGTCTGCATCTTTGTGAAATTTATCGTAGCTCAGCTCATTCTGTATATATATTACGATCATCAGTACACAAGCAATTCCAATACTCAATCCTGAAATATTGATGAAGCTGCTCGTTTTATTACGCATCATGTTTCGCCAGGCAGTCTTAAAATAATTTTTTATCATGACTTTAGTTTTTATTCTGTTCTTAAACTTTTTACCGGGTTAGCAATGGCCGCTTTAATTGATTCATAGCTTACGGTTATCAAAGCAATCGTCAATGCGGCTAAGGAAGCCGTCAGGAAAATGACCCAATCTGCACTGACTCTATAGGCAAAGCTTTTCAGCCAGCTATTAATGGCAAACCATGCAACAGGAACCGCTATCACTACTGCAATTAGTATAAGTCTTGTAAACCCGGTTGATAATAAATACACAACCTTAAAAATCGATGCACCCAATACTTTTCTAAC
>DASYQG010000109.1:0-7368 GCA_036005825.1 Chitinophagaceae bacterium
TCCATGCCGCCACCATGAATATCAAACTGCGCTCCCAAATATTTTGTTGCCATTGCCGAGCATTCAATATGCCAGCCGGGAAAGCCGATACCCCAGGGGCTTTTCCAACGCATGATATGTTCCGGCGCTGCGTTTTTCCAAAGAGCAAAATCAGCCATATCTCTTTTCTCTTCCTGTCCTTCCAGGTCTCTTGTTGTTTCCAGCAGGTCATCGATCACCCGGCCACTCAACTTTCCATAGTCATGTGAGGCTGCATATTTTTTTACATCAAAATATACGGAGCCATTTGATACATATCCGTAGCCTGCTTTAATGATCTCTTCGATCATCCCGATCTGCTCAACAATATGTCCCGTTGCTGTTGGCTCTATTGATGGTTTCAATGTATTGAATTGTTCCATCGCCCAATGATAAAGGTTAGTGTATTTCTGCACCAGTTCCATTGGCTCCAACTTTTCCAATACAGCCTTCTTTGAAATTTTATCTTCTGCTTCACGACCTTCTTCTTCAAAATGTCCCGCATCGGTAATGTTGCGAACATAACGGACCTTATTACCAAGATGCATCAAATAACGATAGATGACATCAAACGTAATATATGGTCGTGCATGACCAAGATGCGATTCGCCGCTTACAGTTGGTCCGCACACATACATGCCAACATGCCCGGGAGTGATGGATTTAAAAACTTCTTTCTGTCTTGAATACGAGTTATATATTTTTAGTTCGCTCATAAATTTTATGTGGTGAGCTTTTGTACCTTGATTGAACTTCTGTTGCGACGCTCCGTTCAGCGTTCTCTTCGCTTATCATCTTTTTTCGTCAGTCGTGAATCGTCAGTGGTGAGTACTATTCGATCTCACGATTCACGTCTGACGTCTCATGAATGATGAATAGAGTTACCAAACGTATCCCGATAGCTATCGGGACGACGCAACAAATGTCTAATAGTAATTTAAAAGCCGGGTTAATAATTAAAACTTGGCAAAAATAGGGCACTGCCCTGAGAAAGGAGATTTAACAACATCGGAATTGAAGAGGCGCTTTCATAAAGACAAGATAGCTATTTTTTTTGCTTTAGTTCAACATCAGCCATCAACATGAAGTGGTCTGACAAATATTTAACAACCCTTGTAAACTGGCTGATACGAAAATTTTCATCGGCAAAAATATAATCGATACGCAGCGTGGGTGAAAGCGATGAAAAAGTACGGCCAATGCCAAAACCTTTTTTCAGGAAGGCATCCTGCATATCGCCACGGATAGTGAAATAAGTGTATGAATTTGGTGTATCATTCAGGTCGCCACAAAAGATGGTCGGGTAAGGACTGTCATCCATTACCTGCCGGGCAACATCGGCTTGTGAACCCCGAAGTGACATGGCTTTGCGCAGTTTAGCCAGGACCGTTTTTGAATTATCGATCAAACTATCTCTGGCAGTTGTTATTTCATCGATCGCTTCATAATCTTTTTGCCTGAACTGTACGGACTGAAGATGCGTGGCAAATACTCTTATGGTATCATCATTAACTTTTATATCAGCATGTACCAGCGCCTCGGTCATGCTGGGCCGGAAATAACGAACCAACCCGGTATCAAGCATTGGGTATTTAGAAAAAATTGCGGAGCCAATAAATTGATAATCGCCATCAGGATCATAAGAAAAATAGTGATAAGGATAACCCATCGCTGTTATTTCGCTGATATTATTATAAAAAATGGAATCGACAGGTGAATGAAAAAATTCTTCCAGGCAAAGAATATCGGGCGCCTGCTTTTGTATCTGGTCAAGCATTTTTAATCTTGTCTGGCTTTTTTCATTATTGTTTCTTTTCCATTCAAGAAATCTTGCCACATTCCAGGTCGCTATGCGAATGTGTCCCGTCTTTTTCTGATACTGAAATGCTGAAGCTGTATTGAATGCCCAGAAAACACCAATGCTTTTATACCCCGCTAATAAAACAAGAATGGAAAACCAAACTCTTCTTAATTTAAGTATCAGCCATAAAAAAATAAACCCGATCAGCAATGCCAACAAAATCGGAAAGGCAAGACCAAGCACTGCGATTACCCATGAATTGCTTTGCCTGATGTAAGGAGCCAAACAGGAAAGTAAATATAAAACCGCCGTAATAATATTGAGTACGACAAGCGTTCTTCTTGTGATAATTCGAAGGCGGGATGGCATTCGTGCAAGTTACGAATTGTGAATGGTGGGAAAAAAGCCGTGAGCTTTTAGCTGTTAGCCAGAAACTATCATCTATTCACTATCAATTATCAGTTATTTCAGATCTTCTTTGCTTGCTTTTTTCAATAAGTCCTTTTCTTCCGTGGTGAGTGAATGAAACCCGTGCTGGTTGATCTTGTCAAGAATTTCATCAATACGTTGCTGGGAAAGATTAGGAGTTTTTGTATAAGGTTTTCTTTCACTTTTATAAAACAATTCTTCTTTTATTTTTTTGCTTGGCTTGTTAGGATTAAAAAGATTATTGACCCAATCAAAAAAACGATTCATGCCAATGCTCCAATCGTAACCCTGCCGCATAAAAAAGATAAAAAGAAAACCAGTGAAGCCGCCGGCAAGATGTGCAATATGCCCACCAGTGTTGCTTACAGGAATAAGTGCCAGGTCGATGATAAGATAAATAGCGGTAAGTACCCAAAGCGGGATACCACCATTGAGCATTGGAAATATGCGATAACCCGGCGCCAACATGGTTGTTGCTACTACAATAGCCATTATGCCTGCTGACGCCCCGGTCGCCGTTGCATTTACTGAACTCAATACAGGGATAAAATTATAGGCAAGCATAAAAGCAAGTGCTCCGCCAAATGCGCCATAAATAAATAATGGAATGATCTTTTTATTGCCGGTAAGATCATGAAAAATATAACCAAACATCCATAGCCAAAGCATATTGCCGATAATATGCCATAAGCCCTGGTGATAAAACATATGAGTGATCAGTGTCCATGGCTTACGTATAAATTGGCTAAAGCTTCCCGGCAAGGCAAGGTTATAATAAAAATCGTTCATGAATTTTATACCGTTAGTTCCTTCTTTAAAAGAAAAGAAATAGAAAACCTGGATGAGCTGAAATAAAACAAACACCACCATGTTAACGATAATAAGCATTACCAGCGAATTGTCCTGCAGGTTATCTGTGAACTTTGAAGTTTTATAATCTCTTTCGTAAATGCCCATAGGGTGAATAGTGAATGGTCAATTGTGAATAATGTCCGAATGTCAAATGACTCCTTTGGAGATTCCTCCGGAGAAATACAAAGTTCCTAATTTTTAGGTTTTCTTTTTTCTACTTTTAGCTAATAAAAGGTTTTTTTATTTGTTTTGTTCCAGATATAAACCAAAATAAAGCCCATGGCCGCTCCTCCAAGATGTGCCCAGTGCGCCACACCATCGCTGGTTTTTCCTAATCCTCCGAATAGATCAAAAGCAATCATAATGAGGATCAGCCATTTTGCTTTTATAGGTATCGGTGGAAAAAGGAGCATCAATTCAGTATTGGGGAAAAGATAAGCAAACCCAACCATCACTCCCATTACCGCTCCAGATGCGCCAACCGCATAATATGAGCCATATTGATATTGTTCCAGTAGTTCTGTTTGCCCTGTTGCTTTCAATATTTCCATTATCCGAAGTACCTCCTGGTATTGAAAGTATGCAACAACCATATGTGCCGCCGCTGACCCAATGCCACAAACAAGATAAAAAAGCAGAAATTTTTTAGATCCCCAAACACTTTCTAAAACCCGCCCAAACATCCATAAAGCAAACATGTTGAAAATAATATGACTGAAGCCGGCATGGGTAAACATATGGGTGAATATCTGGTAGGGCCTGAAATTCTCATGATTGATCGGCCATAAACCGAATATTCCTTCCAAGCCATCCTTATCAAATCCATCAAAGTAAAATTGATCCTTAAACAAAAACCCTGTTGCAAGAAAAAATAAAACGTTGATAAAAATTAAATTCTTAACAACTGGCGGTAGACTATCCGGTCTTGTGTATCGAAAACTCATTCGGTAAAATTAAGCTTTGGGGTTAAAAGAGAAAAAGGCATAATTGATGGTTATTGTCTCAGTTTTAGCTGGGCTACGTTCTCTATATGATGCGTATGCGGAAACATATCCACCGGCTGCACTTTTGTTACAATATATTTTTCATCAAGCAAACGCAGATCCCTTGCCTGTGTAGCAGGATTACAACTTACATACACAACAACAGGCGCCGCTATCTCCAATATTTTTTTCACAAGCTTCTCATGCATTCCTGCCCTCGGCGGATCAGTAATGATGACATCGGGTTTTCCATGAGCGGCAAAAAATGCATCATCACAAATCTTAATCACATCGCCTGCAAAAAAGGCTGCATGATGAATATTATTTAGCGCCGCATTTTCTTTTGCATCTTCAACAGCATCAGCGATCATTTCAACGCCAATGATCCTCTTTGCCAGTTTGCTTACAAATATTCCAATGCTGCCTGTACCACAATAAAGATCATATACTGTTTCACTATCGGTTAGCTCAGCATAGTCTCGTGCAACACTATAAAGTTTTTCCGCTTGTTTGGTATTAGTTTGAAAAAATGATTTAGGGCCTATTTTAAATTGAAGATCTTCCAGTTTTTCCGTTACATAACCTTTACCAGTAACAACGACTGGCTCAAGATCATACAGGCTGTCATTCCATTTTGCATTGATGGTATAAAGTAGCGTTGTGATGCCAGGAACTTCTTTCAATAAATGTTCAAGTAACAAATCTCTTTTTGCCTTATCATCTTCAGCCATCACCGCATTTACCATCACTTCACCGGTTTCACAAATGCGTAGTAACACAGTCCTTAAAAACCCAGTATGTAGTTTCTGATCATAAAAACTATAATTATTCTTTCTTGCAAATTCAGAGATCGTTTTCCTGATGGCATTTGTGGGTTCGGCCTGCAACCAGCATCTTTCAATTTCAACAACTTTATCAAACAAACCCTTTGCATGAAAACCTGCGGCGTTTAAATCATTTATGCCATCTTTTACAAATTCATTTTCCGGGATAAACCGTTTAGAGCTGAATGTATACTCCAGCTTATTCCTGTACCATCTTGTTTCATCGGCCCCAAGCACCGCGGGTATTTCCGGCAATTCAATTTTTCCGATCCTCTTTAAATTATCTTCTACCTGCTGGCGTTTATAGAAAAGCTGTCTGTCATAGGGTAACATTTGCCATTGACAACCGCCACAAACACCAAAATGCTGGCAAAACGGTTCCGTTCTTTCTTTTGATAGTGAATGAAACTGCAAAGGATATCCTTCCGCCCAATCTTTTTTGCTTTTGGTAAGTCGAATATCTACTATATCTCCTGGTACCACTCTTTCTATAAAAACCACTTTGCCATCTACACGGGCAATACTCTTTCCTTCGGCGGCATAATCTTCTACCAGCACCTTTTCAAGAATAATATTTTTCTTTTTTCTTCTCACGGCGCAAAACTAATCGTTTCAAGTTCTTAGCCATACAACGATTAACAGGCTATTTGCATCTTTTTACCCCGCGGTTGCGGTTTTTGAATAACTTTACCGTTTTATTATCATTACTCCATGAAGCGTATATTTTCACTGCTTTTTTTGCTTGGCACCACCTATTTTCTTTTTGCACAAACAAATGAGTTTGAGCTTAAAGTCACTTTCAAGCCTTTCAAACATCAATTCATTTATCTTGGTTATCATTATGGCAAACAAAAACCTATAATTGATTCTGTTTTATTAGATGATAACAGCACAGGTGTTTTCAAAAGGTCAAAAAAATTAGAGAAAGGCGTTTATCTTATCGGTTTCCCCAACAAGACCGGCTATTTTGAAGTATTGATCGACAAGGAACAAAAATTTGCTGTAATTGCCGATTCTGCCAACCTTCTTCCATCCATGAAGTTTGTAGGGTCACCAGATAACACTCTTTTCCTTCAATACCAGAATTATGCTTCCACAAAGGGACGTGAAATAGAAGATGCAAAAAAACAGTTGACCGCTTCAAAAACAAAAACCGACTCAACAAAATGGAGTGACATTATTATTAAAAGCGATAAGGACATTCAGCAATACAGGCAGGATCTTATTACTAAAAATCCGGATGCTACTATCAGCGCTTTATTAAAAGCGATGAAAAACCCTGAAGTACCTCCTGTAGCCCAGCACCCGGGTGGTAAATATGATTCCGCATTTGCGTATCGCTATTATAAAGATCATTACTGGGATGATACCTGGTTCTTTGATGAACGCCTTGCCCGCACTTCTTTCTTTGAGGAAAAGTTAGATGAATATTTCGCAACAATGATCTACCCGAATCCTGATTCTGTAATTAAGGAAATAGACTGGATGCTTGCCTATGCTACTGCGAATGATGAGATGCAACGTTTCCTGCTGGTAAAATTTATCAACCGCTATTTGAACCCGCAATACATGTGGGAAGACAAAGTATATGTTCACCTTTTTGAAAAATACTTTTCCCAAAAAGAATATCCCTGGTTGACAGAGAAAGGAAAGAAAACAATTTTTGATCGTTACTATAGCATGGCTGCAAATATTTTCGGATCTACTGCAGCCGATATAGAATTACCCGACAGTACCGGTAAAACAAAAAGTTTATATAGTGTAACCAATCCTTATACCGTCGTTATCTTTTGGGACCCGACCTGCGGGCATTGTAAAGAGACATTGCCAAGAATAGATTCTATTTACCGGGCCAAATGGAGTGCTTTGAATGTTAAGATCTTTGCGGTGGCAAAAGAAACCGATGGCACAATAAAAGATTGGCTGAGTTTTGTTGGTCAGCATCAACTACAAGGCTGGGATCATGTTTACTATTCAAAGGATGCGAATGAGGCCAGGGTAAAAAATAATATCCCCAGCTATTACCAGCTGTATGATGTACAAGTGGTACCTACGCTATATTTGCTTGACAAAAACAAATCGATAATAGCCAAAAAGATCCCCTTTGACCAGATCGATAAAGTACTTGACTATAAGCTAAAAGGCCAATAAAACCAATATTTATGAAACTACCATCACTGCTCTTTATACTTCTTATTGCAACTTCATTATCAGCTCAAACACTTTTTACATACGCCGATAAAAGTGTTTCTGCAAGCGAATACACAAAAGCATTTAATAAAGTGTATCCTGCACCGGTTCTCGACAAGGCAAAGAAGATGCGGCAATATCTTGATCTCTACATCAATTCCAAATTAAAGATCCACGAAGCAACATTAAGAGGTTATGATACGATGCCCGGATTCGTAGAAGAATATACTGCGTTGCGCAACCAGGTGATCGAAAACTATATGAATGATGC
>DASYQG010000110.1:0-2025 GCA_036005825.1 Chitinophagaceae bacterium
TGATCACATGGGAATGCGAATACCAAAAGAAGATACTAACTATTATGGTAAAGGATTAGAGCGACCTGTATATTTTGTAAGTGGCGAGCCGCAACAGAGAGGAAAGTTTATGAATAATACAACGGGAACTTCTTCTACTGCCGCGAAGTTTGCCAGTGCTTTTGCATTAGGCTTCGAAATTTTTGGAGATAAGGCGCACTATTTTAATGTTGTTTCAAAAAAGGCAAATAAAAAATTTGGAGATACTTTATTTGAAAAGGCTTTTTCAGCCCACAGTTATGCAAATATCAAATTAGGGAATGCACAAACTGCATCAGTCCGTTCTCCCTACATATATGCAGAAGATAATTGGGTAGATGATATGGAACTTGCCGATGCAGCTATTTATTCTATGACCAAAGGGTGGGTTTCGGAAATGGGATTTCATTTACTAGAATCTTATAATTATGCTCAAAGAGAAAAGTTAACCCCCTGGCTTGGCACCGATACAGCAAATCACTATCAATGGTACCCATTTATAAATATTGGTCATTATGAATTGGCAAAGGAGTTAAATGGGAAAGAGAGAGAAACAATCATTGGATTTTATAGAGAAGGAATAAATAGAGTTTGGAGCAAGGCAAGACAAAACGCATTCTATCGCGGTATTCCTTTTATCTGGTGCAGCAATAATCTTACTACTTCATTTGCTATTCAGTGTTATTGGTACAAACAACTAACCGGTGATAAAACATTTGAGGAATTGGAACAAGCAAACTTTGATTGGCTGTTCGGTTGCAATCAATGGGGTACAAGCATGATTTATGGTTTACCATCATGGGGCGATACTCCTGTTGATCCCCATTCTGCATTTACGCATTTAAAAAATTACCCGATCGATGGTGGTCTTGTTGACGGCCCTGTGTATACAAGTATTTTCAAAAATCTTATTGGTATACAATTAAAAGATGCGGATGAATATGCAGAGTTCCAAAGTGACCTGGCGGTTTATCATGATGATTATGGTGATTACAGTACCAACGAACCAACAATGGATGGAACTGCATCATTAATTTATTTGTTAGCAGCGAAGGAGGCGGCCCCCTCTAAATCTCGCCCAAAGGGGGAGACTTCCCCACAGTCATCCGGAAAGAATTTTTCTTATAGTCACGGCGGAATTATTCGTGGCGATTCAACAAAGAAAAATATTGCATTAGTATTTACGGGACATGAATTTGCAGAAGGCGGTGAATTCATTAATCAAACCTTGCAGCAACAAAAAATAAAAGCATCTTTCTTTTTTACGGGTAAGTTTTATGAAAATCCTTCTTTTAAAACACTTGTTGGTAAGTTAATTAAGAATGGGAATTTAATGGGGCCACATTCCTATGAGCATTTGCTTTATTGCGATTGGAATAAAAGAGACAGCCTGTTGGTTGCTCAAAAAGAATTTATGAATGATCTTTTATCGAACCTGGATGTGATGTATGGTCAAGGTATTAATACATTAAAGCTTAAATATTTTTTACCTCCCTATGAATGGTACAATGATTCGATCACAACCTGGACAAAGCAGTTGGGACTTCAACTCATCAATTATACACCCGGTACAGTCAGCCATGCAGACTATACAACATCAAAAGATAAAAACTACCGTAGTAGCGAAACGATCTATAATTCCATCATTAATTATGAAAAAGCAAAGCCGGCCGGATTGAATGGGTTTATTTTGCTTATGCATGTCGGCGCCGGGCCTGATAGAACCGACAAATTTTACACTCGTTTGCCCGAATTAATTAAATATTTAAAGCAAAAAGGCTATCAGTTTCAAACAGTTGACCAGTTGCTATCCCGATAGCTATCGGGAGATTAAAATCAGCATGGATCTGCCATAAAAACCTATTTACCATTGACCACTCACCACTCACGTTCCTTATCTTTGCGGCCGTATGCAATTCGAAAAAATTCATAATAAAGGACAGGCCCAATTATTCAAAAACCCTTACCTGGAAATGCTCACCAAAACACATCCGTTGGTGATCTGGG
>DASYQG010000111.1:0-2416 GCA_036005825.1 Chitinophagaceae bacterium
ACTTTATATCGCTTGCATGACGTATGTAAACGCCCCATGCAGGTAATTCAAGAAACTTTGAAAATTCAGGGTAAGAAGCAGGACTTTCCGGAACCCTATCTAAATCATTCAATGAAACCTTTGCAAACTGGGGATTACCACCACCCGGATGTTTTATTTCAATGTTAGTTAAAGAAACATTTTTAATTATGTTACCTGGTAAACCTGCAATTACAATTGGCGGGGAAATATTTCTTGGCATATCTTCTATTGGTCCTTCATATTCATAACCGGCATCCGGTTTAGCAGTTGCTATTTCTGCCGATAAATTCTTTATTCTTATGTTTTCCAGCCTCCCTTTTCTTCCTTTTATGCGTTCGCCTATACGCAAAAAGATAGCATGACCTGTATTTAAAACCTGCAAACTATCAACTTCTACATTTTCAATAAAACCTCCATCTACCGCTTCCAAAGCAACCGCAGAACGATAAGTATTGAATACTTTAACATTGATCAATTGTATATTTTTAAAACCTCCGAGAGATGCCGTTCCGAACTTTATACCATTGGCGCTTGAACGAATGGTACAATTCCTTACAAGTATATTTTGGCAGATTTTAGTTGAGTCATGTGATTTCAGGCAAACACCATCATCATCAGCATCGATATATGAATTGGTGATCGCTACGCTGTCGCAATCGACGATATCAATACCATCATTGTTCCAGAAAGCACGGCTGTCAACTGTAATGCTATCGACACTAAGATTTTTACATTGATCGTAGGTTTGCACCCAGGCAGCAGCATTACGCATCGTAACTCCACTGATCAAAATATTTTTACAATCTTTAAAATAAATGAGCATGGGCCTTATCGGCACTTCGGGCCGGTCATTGCGAAAAGCATCTTTAATAAGACCTTTATGAACGAGTGCTACAACATTTCTCGCGACTTCTCTCCCTTGTCCATCAATAACTCCTTTCCCTGTAATGGCGATATTTTGCTGATCATGACATAATATAAATGCAGTTAATCCATTCCTGTCATAGTCCAAAGGATTTAATGTACCCAACAGCACGGCGCCTTCCAGCAAATGAATGGTGACATTTGATTTAAGATGAATAGAACCGGAAAGAAATCTTCCTACATCAAACACTAACCTGCCACCGCCTTGCTGCTGGATATAATCAATTGCAAATTGTATGGAACGGGTATTGAGAGTAACTCCATCGGAATTTATTCCAAATAAAGAAGCTGGATAATCTTTGGCTGTGCTTTGCAAACATTGAAAGCAAATTAGTAGGATAATGAAATATCTTTTGCGCATAGTTTGGTTTTAAGCAGCAATACGAATTTATGGAAACTTATCGTGTTTGAGTTCTTGCTGTATGTAGTAAGTGTAATTTCCGGAGCGCCTAACCAGGAAAAAGATTCGCTAGTGGTGACGGATGAGAATCATCCTTGTATTTGAATAATACACCGTTCATCTTTTAATGCTTCTTTATATTCTTCTGTCGTATCCATTGATACCAGGGCTACCTCTTCACTCTTATATTTTGCTTTCAATTTTTTCCTGAGTAACCCTTTGTGAAAACGGTAGGCTTCCTTATGATTTTCCAAAATTAACCCAGGCACTTTTACAGGTTTGTTATCATCACCAAAAGCCACCATGGTGAAATAACTGGTGTTGGTGTGTTTTACATGGTGTGTTTTGATATTTTCAGATACTACCCGGATGCCTATCACCAGCGAAGTCTTACCAGTGTAATTTACAGAGGCCAGCAAAGAAACCAGCTCGCCTACTTCAACAGGTGCGAGAAAATCGACCCTCTCTATAGCAGCAGTTACACAATAGGCATTTGTATGTTTAGCGGCACATACATACGCCACTTTATCCATTAATGAAAGTATCACACCACCATGGATTTTTCCTCCAAAATTTGAATAGGAAGGGATCATCAGTTCGGTGAGAGTTGTTGCTGATTCGGAAATTTTTTTATACTCGTTCATGCTATGCTGATTTTTAAACTAACTACTTGTATATTCATTATCCTTTTTCTCTTTGGTAACCTTTTGATGTTCTTCTGCTGCTCTTAATTCTATACGTCTTATTTTACCACTGATTGTTTTGGGAAGTTCCTGAACAAATTCAAGAAGCCTTGGAGCTTTATACGGAGCTAAGTGCTTTCTGCAATAAGTGAAAATTTTATCGGAGAGTTCTTTGGTTCCGTCCGTACCGGGAACAAGTACGACAAATGCTTTTACTTCCTGCCCTTTGATCGGGTGCGGACTACCAACAACTGCAGATTCTAATACTTCTTCTATCTCCAACAAAACACTTTCTATTTCAAAAGGGCCGATACGGTAATCAGATGATTTGATCACATCATCATCTCTGCCAACAAACCAATAATAGCCATCTTCATCTTTATAAGCT
>DASYQG010000112.1:0-3825 GCA_036005825.1 Chitinophagaceae bacterium
CTGAATCCTGACTACTGAATTCTGACTACTATGACAATCGATTCACATGTACATTTTTGGAAGTATGATAAGAAAAGAGATGCATGGATCACCGATGAAATGAAGATCCTGAAGCAGGATCATTTACCGGCACATTTAATACCTACTCTAAAGAGGAATGACGTTGATGGTTGTGTGGCAGTACAGGCAGGACAAAGTGAATATGAAACACATTTTTTAGTTGAACTGGCAAAAACTCATCCTGAAATAAAAGGTGTGGTTGGCTGGACTGATCTATTAAGTAAAAATGTCGAAGAGCGGGTGCAATTCTTTTCTCAGTTTAATACTATTAAAGGCTGGCGTCATGTAGTGCAATCTGAGCCAGATGACTTTTTATTAAGAGAAGATTTTCAAAATGGCATCAGGGCCTTAACTCCCTATAATTGTACTTACGATATTCTTATCTATCATTACCAATTAAAACCAGCTTTGGAATTCGTTTCGAAATTTCCAAAACAAAAATTTGTAATAGATCATTGCGCTAAGCCGGATGTAAGGAAAAAGAATATCGGTGAATGGAAAGTATTGATGAAGGAAATGGCTCAGCGTCCTAACGTTTACTGCAAGCTTTCAGGATTGTTTACAGAAACAAAGTGGAAGCAATGGAGCCCAGCTGATTTTTATCCATATCTTGATGTAGTGTTTGAGGCATTCGGAACAAACCGGTTGATGTTCGGAAGTGATTGGCCGGTAATGTTACTCTCGGGAATTTATGTACAATGGAAAAGTTTATTAGAGAAATATATGGAAAATTTTGTTGAAGAAGATAGATTAAAAGTGTTTGGAGAGAATGCAATTGAATTTTATAATTTATAAATATGAATTTAGATTTAAAAGATAAAGTCATTATTGTTACCGGTGGCGCAAAAGGAATTGGAGCTGGCATTACAAAATCTCTTGTGGAAGAAGGTGGTATACCGGTTGTTGTTGGTCGTGATCCAAATGATAATGATGCGATCATTAAAGAAGTTGGAGCTGGCTTCGGCATAACTGCTGAACTTACTCACCCGGAAGAATGCGAAAATGCGGTTAAAGCAACGATAGAAAAATTCGGAAAAATTGATGGATTAGTAAATAATGCTGGCGTCAATGATGGTGTTGGATTGGAAAAAGGAAATTATGAGTCATTCATTGCATCGTTGCATAAAAATCTTGTGCATTATTATTTGATGGCTCATTACGCTTTACCTGAATTGATAAAAAGCAAAGGATCGATTGTGAACATCGGGAGTAAAGTTGCTGAAACAGGGCAAGGAAATACTTCCGCGTATGCAGCATCCAACGGCGGACGCAATGCATTAACAAGAGAATGGGCGATTGAATTACTGAAATATGGAATAAGAGTAAATGCAGTGATCGTTGCTGAATGTTATACCCCACTTTATGAAAAATGGATAAAGACTTTGCCAAATCCTGAAGAAAAATTAAGATCGATCACGGATAAGATTCCTTTAGGAAAACGAATGACAACCGCTAAGGAAATCGCTGATATGGTTGTTTTTCTTTTATCTGGAAGATCAAGTCATACAACAGGACAACTTATTTATGTGGATGGAGGATACACACATCTTGACAGAGCTTTGTAATAAATAAATTAAAAACAAATGTGTTCGCCCAGATTTATCTGCAGGATTATTACATTCTTTTTATGTGTCATTATGTTTTTTGGAAAAAGCTTTGCTCAGCACCAGGAGTATTATCCGGATCCAGATACAGCCATTCAAAGAAGACTGGAGCAATGGAAAGACCTAAAGTTTGGTTTGTTGATGCATTGGGGCACCTACAGTCAATGGGGAATTGTAGAAAGCTGGAGTATTTGCCCTGAGGACTTAGGTTGGGCAACCGGTGCCAGGAAGCCGGGCGTGGCAGATAATTATTTTGACTATGTAAAAAAGTATGAGGCTTTAAAAAATACTTTTAACCCTGTTAAGTTTAATCCGAAAAAATGGGCACTGGCGGCAAAAGAAGCAGGAATGAAATACGTTGTCTTCACCACCAAACATCATGATGGTTTTTGCATGTTCGATACTAAATATACCGATTACAAAATCACAGATAAGGGTACACCGTTTTCTTCCGATCCAAGAAGCAACGTGACAAAAGAAATATTCAATGCTTTCAGGAATGAAGGTTTTTGGACGGGGGCTTATTTTTCAAAACCTGACTGGCACAGCGATTATTATTGGTGGAAGAAATTTCCTCCGGCTGACAGGAATGCAAATTATTCGATACAAAAATATCCGGAGCAATGGAAAAAATTTGTTGATTATACACATAACCAAATAAACGAGCTGGTAACTGATTATGGCAAGCTTGATATTCTTTGGCTGGATGGCGGTTGGGTAAAAAAAACTTCGGATGAGGAAGTGAAAAACAATTTGAATGAAATATATGAAGGATCAAGATGGGCACGCAACCCGCAAAACCAGGATATAGATATGCCCAGGCTTGTAAAAGAAGCGAGAGCTAAACAACCTGAATTAATTATTGTTGACAGGGCTGTGCCAGGTGAACAACAAAATTATCTGACACCTGAACAACATATTCCTGAAAATGGAT
This sequence comes from Chitinophagaceae bacterium, assembly GCA_036005825.1. Classification (GTDB taxonomy): domain Bacteria; phylum Bacteroidota; class Bacteroidia; order Chitinophagales; family Chitinophagaceae; genus VBAS01. The sequence goes on from DASYQG010000112.1 coordinate 2,599, forward strand.
TGCCTTACCCATGGGAAACATGCATGACAATGGCTGGTAGCTGGAGTTACGTGCCCAATGATGTTTACAAACCCGCAAATGAGATCATAGAAAAACTGGTGGACATTGTAAGCAAAGGGGGGAATTATTTATTGAACATTGGTCCTGGTCCTGAAGGTGAGTTTGATGATACAGCATATCTGCGGTTAAAGCAAATCGGTGCCTGGATGAAGATCAACAGTGAAGCTATTTATAATTCCAGAATGTACTCGGTGTTTGGCGAAGGTGAAAAGATCAGATTTACTCAATCAAAGGATGGGAAAACGAAATATATTTTCCTATTCGATATTCCATCTGATAAAATTTCATTGACCCGTTTTTCATTTTCTAAAACCAGCAGGATGCAACTGTTGGGTAGCAAGTCAAAAATAAGCTGGAAGCAAAACGGGGATACTGTAGAGGTAACAATTCCACCAGCTGCAAAAAGTGCCAGCGACTATGTATGGGTTTTAAAAGTTACTAATTAATAACATTTATATGATCCGACTTGTATTAGCTGTTGTCTGCCTTATAACATTTTCTGCTGGTATTGCTCAGCAGGCAGAAAATATTATTATAATAACAACTGATGGCTATCGCTGGCAGGAGTTGTTTAAAGGGATGGATTCAGCAATCGCTAATAATTCAAAATTCAACCAGGGTGATAGCAGTTATATTTTTGAAAAGTACTGGAGTAATGATGAAAATGAAAGAAGAAAGAAATTGATGCCATTTCTTTGGAACACCATTTCGAATCACGGGCAGATATATGGAAACAGGAAACTGGGAAATAAAGTAAACAATGCAAATCCTCATTGGTTCAGTTATCCTGGTTATAGTGAGATCATGACTGGCTTTGCCGATTCAACGATCGATTCAAATGATTTTCCACCCAACCCTCATGTTACTGTCTTGGAGTTTTTAAATCAACAATCCAAATTTAAAAATAAAGTAGCTGCTTTTGGTGCATGGGATGCATTCGATAGGATATTAAACCAGCAAAGAAGCGGCCTTCCTGTTTTTTCAGCCTTTGATACGATCGGCGGAAAGAATCCAACGCAAAATGAAAAATTAATAAATGCAATGATGCAGGATTCCTACCGGCCATTTGGTGACGCAGAATGTCTTGATGTGTTTACGCATTATGCAGCAATGGAGTATTTAAAGACAAAGAAACCGAAAGTGCTTTATATATCCTATGGCGAAACC
>DASYQG010000113.1:0-2446 GCA_036005825.1 Chitinophagaceae bacterium
CTATGCGTAGCTGGGGCTTCAGTCACATGATCCATCATCGTGGTCAATTATCAGTTTATTTACGTTTGCTTGATGTTCCAGTTCCGGGAATGTATGGTCCGAGTGCGGATGAAAAGATGTAATATTAGCTTACAAAAGAAATTATGGCCACGCAGCAACTCAACCGAACCCTTGGATTAAGGCTTGTTATTGTTTTTGTAATTGCGAATGTGATCGGTTCTGGTGTTTACAAAAAAGTAGCGCCAATGGCAGATACCCTGCATTCATCCGGTTGGGTGTTGATTGCATGGGTAGTCGCTGGCATGGTCAGCTTGTTTGGTGCACTAAGCTATGCTGAAGTTGCCGGCCTGCTTGCTGATACGGGTGGCGATTATGCTTATTATAAAAAGATCTACAATAGATTTTTTGCTTTCCAATTTGGCTGGTCAACATTTACCGTAATGCAGACCGCCGCGATCTCATCGCTTGCTTATGTTTTTGCGGAATCATTGAACAGTATTGTTCATTTACCGCCAATGCTTGAATCTTTTTCCGGATATAATATCGGCGAGGTGTTTTATCCTTTCAAAAACTTCAATGTAAAATTTGCAGCGATTGTATTGATCTTGCTTCTTACATGGATCAACAGTAAAGGACTAAGAACCGGCGCATGGCTTGGAACTGGCATTTTATTATTAGTATTTGCCGGTTTATTTACCATTATCTTTTTTGGTCTTACCAGTCATGAATCAAATCTGGCAATGGCATTCAAGATGCAAACAACCGATAACAAACCAATAACGTTCAGTGCAATGTTTACAGCCATGCTCTCTGCATTCTGGGCTTACCAGGGTTGGGCATCAGTTGGTTTTATTGGCGGCGAAGCAAAGAATGCAAATAAAAATATTCCTCGCGGTATTGCCATCGGCGTGCTGACTATTATTTGTATGTACCTGCTTGTAAATACTGCTTATCTCTCCTTGCTTCCAATAGAAGATCTTGAAAAAGTGACAGCATCAGGTAATCAAATTGCAGCTATTGAAGCAGTAAAAATTTTCTGGGGAAGGAACGGTGAAATGTTTATTGCGATCCTGATACTTATTACAACGCTTGGTTGTAACCATGCAACGGTGATCACCAGTTGCCGTGTATATTATGCAATGGCAAAAGAAGGTTTGTTCTTTAAAAAAGCTGGTGAATTAAATAAATACGCTGTTCCCGGTAATTCTCTTTTAATGCAATGTGTATGGGCTTGTCTTCTTGTTCTATCAGGAACATTTGATCAGCTTACCGATATGATCATCTTCGTTATGTTCCTCTTCTACGGAGCAACAGCACTTGGTGTTTTTATATTAAGGAAAAAAATGCCTGATGCACATCGTCCATATAAAGTTTGGGGCTATCCTGTTGTTCCCGCCTTAGTAATTGTTATTGCTGCAGGTTTGTTTGTTAATACAATTGCCACAAAACCGAGAGAAGCTGGCTTTGGTTTGATTTTAATGCTTACTGGTGTGCCGATGTGGTATTGGTTCAATAGGAAAAATTCAAAAGTCAAAATTTAAAAGTAAAAAAAGAATACAATAGTCACAATAGTTCTGCCTGTCTTTTGACTTTTTGAGTTTTTACTTTTTACTTTGTTAGAATCTATAGCCTGCCGCGAGTCCCGGAATAATACGGCCGCCTTCATCCTGGTCTCTTGTATTATGTTCTTTGGTAACTTTTATTTGGTAGCCGTAACCAATTGATGGAGTTGTAAAGAAATGATCGCCAAAAACAAAATGATAACCGGCTTCCCCGATTGGAGTAAACATTAAACTTCCAAGATTTGTTTTCCCTTCAAAATTTTCAAATGCAAATAGCACTCTTAACCCAATAAAGGGATTACTACCACTGGTATTATTTCCAAAGCTGTTTCTGAATCCTGCATACATACCATACCCTTTAAAGCCACCATAAGCATCTCTTGATGAAAAATGATAGGTGATCCCAATACTGAAGCTGGTTTTATTATTGAAATTCTCATAACGAAGCCCGGCAATATTGCTTTTGTATCCTTTGCCAATCGGCATCATATATTCTCCGCCTAATTCCCATGGATTTTGTGCTACAGAAGTTAAGGATAGGGCAGAGATCGAGAAGAATAGAAACAGGTTTTTCATGGTGGTAAAACGTTCCTATTGCCGAATTATTTTCTTTCCTAATCAACAATAAAGAGTTTACAACCAGTTTTTGTTGAGGTTCTGTGAGCTTCGCAATTATCACCAACAAAATAGGTCATGCCTGCAGTAAGTTTCATAATGCGACCATCATCAAGTTCAGTATCCATTTCTCCTTCCGTACAAAGAATGATATGGCCTTTTTTACACCAATGATCGGCTTTATAGCCTGCAGAATATTCTACTTTTCTTACACGTATTTCACCCATCATAAAAACCTGCCAATAAGCAAGACCAGTTTCACCTTTGTG
>DASYQG010000114.1:0-3857 GCA_036005825.1 Chitinophagaceae bacterium
AAACATGTAAATGTCGGCGAGGAATATGAAGTAAAAACGGAAGCAAAACGATGGCGCATTCGTGTAAGTGGATTATTATACAAACGTGTCGCTTTTTCTGAAGCGATTAACTATTATATAGATATCACTCCTGCCGAAGAAATAGAAAGACTGCAATACCAGGCTGCCAGTTTTCATACAGGGAAAAGACAAAGTAAAATTGGCCGGCCAACAAAAAAACAAAGACGTGACATTGATGATTTTTTAGGTGAATAATTAGTCCTGATAAATATCATATCTCATCCTTACTGGCATCATTTTTTCGGCACAATAAAATAGCCATCTTTAGAATTGTTAACAATATTATTAACCTTAAAAACATTTATATGGAAAACAAGGCCGTTGATAAACCAAGAACATCATGGCCGACTTTATTCGACAGTGGCTTGATGGAAAAATTTTTCAATGCCCCGTTGGATGAATTTTTTGGTTTGGGAAAAGTGATGAATATTCCTGCAGTAAACGTGAATGAAACTGAGAAAGAATTCTCACTTACTATCGCAGCACCCGGTTTGGATAAAAAAGATTTCAAAGTGGATGCTTATGATGATATGCTGACCATTAGTGCTGAAAAAGAAAGAGAAGAGAAAGAGGAAAAAAATGGAAGGTATAATCGTCGCGAATATAACTATAGTAGTTGGAGCAGGAGTTTCACTCTTCCTGAAAATTGTGATGCTGGTAAGATCAACGCAGAATACAAAAATGGGGAGTTGAAAATTGTTATCCCTAAAATGGAAATTAAACAACCTAAAAAGGTTAAAAACATCTCAGTAAACTAATGGGATGATTAAGGACAGTACCCCGTCATTTGGCTATGGCGGGGTTTTTTATTGTAAAACGTGATATAGTCATAAGTCTTCACTTATTCATTTTGTAACTTTACAATATGAGAATAGATATTATAAGTGTATTGCCGGAATTATTGCAAAGCCCGATGCAGCATAGCATCATGAAAAGAGCGCAGGAAAAAAAATTACTGGAAGTCTATATACATAACCTGCGCCAATGGGCCGTTAATGAATATGGCCAGGTAGACGATTATCAATATGGTGGTGGTGCCGGCATGGTAATGATGTGTGAGCCGTTGGCAAAAGCAATCGAAGATCTTTTTGCAGAAAGAAAATATGATGAAGTGATCTATTTAACCCCGGATGGTGAAATGCTTGATCAAAAAATTGCAAATAATCTTTCATTGAAAGAGAATATCATCATGATCTGCGGGCATTATAAGGGAATTGATGAAAGGATCAGGGAACATTTTGTAACAAAAGAAATTTCTATAGGTGATTATGTATTAAGTGGCGGTGAATTAGCCGCAGCAGTGTTGGTTGATTGCATCGGCAGATTAATACCCGGAGTTTTAAATGATGAAACATCGGCTTTATTCGATTCTTTCCAGGATAATTTACTGGCGCCTCCTGTGTACACAAGGCCAGAAGATTTTCGGGGATGGAAAGTACCTGATGCTTTGCTTAGTGGAAATCACAGGCTGATAGAAGAATGGCGCAATGAAGAGTCTTTAAAAAGAACGAAAGAAAGGAGACCCGGTCTTTTAGAAAACCAGTGATAGTCGATCGAGCCTATCTACCCCTTTTATTTTCTTATTACAATACCAGCAATAAAAAAACATAGGATAGCAAGATCATCAGCGCATTGATAACAAAGGTCTTTTTCATAAATACGGATTTAATACCTACTGCTGATATAATTCAAATCTAAAGCCAAAGAATGGTTTTAAATACCGGATTTCTGCTTGTCATTTATTGTTTTTATGATAGAAAAAGACTTAGCTAAAAAACCATTGTGCTGCAAATCCATTTATTTATTGTTATTTCAATACATAGGGTTTTTGCCTATTATTAAAAAGTAATTCTACATATTGCATCGCGATAACCAACTGAAACTATTAGCATAGAAAATTGCGATTAATCATCGTTTTTCCTGTACCAAAAGCGCAAATTGATAATTCTGATTATATAAAGGACCCTGAAAACAAAGGCCACCTGTCAGGTGGCCTTGAATATGGTTGTTGATCAGTTCCTATTTTTTTACAAGCCTCATCACTTTACGATTATTACCTTGAATGATCTCAGCAAGATACACTCCTGGTTTAAGTCCATTGCCAAATGTATATTTTTCACTTACCGCCATATCGTTTTTCATTTCTATTACTCTTCCAAGTACATCCATTATTCGGATGGAAACGGGAGAAGCACCTTTTGTATTAATAACAAGGTTAAAATAATTACTGCTTGGATTAGGAATGATGTCAATTTTAAAATCTGCTACTTCGGTTTCTATTGTTGAAGGAGCATTTCTGCTGCCAATGCATTCTCCCAATGAACAACCAACAGCAAGATGGGTTGCGACAGCATTGTTATCAATACAAATTGTATTTACATGACTGCTGTTACCAGTAATATGACACATATATACTTTACCATTATTACAGTTAACATTCTTAACTACTACTTCTTTTGAAGCCGTGCCTGTGCATCCACTTGCATCAGTTACTGCTACTGTATAAGTAGTATTTGATGATGGGCTCATGATAATAGATTGTGTTGTGGCACCATTTGACCAATTATAACTATACGGACCAGTTCCGGATGGCTGTGCAGTAAGTATAATAGAAGAAGCAGGAGCATAAGCCGGGTAAACTGTATTGAAAGGAATGCTGCTATAATTCAAAGCTTTCACATCCGGGATCGTCACATCAACATGACCCATCGTTATAGTAATGCTTGCACAAGCACCAGGACCAGAACATCCGCTTTCGCCCCTGACGTAATAAGTTGTAGCTGTGGAAGGATTCACAGTAATTGAATTTCCTGTTCCAATCAATATGCCTCCGCAGCTGCCAGTATACCATTTCCATACGGTTGCATTGTTAAAATTGTTGCTGTTGATACTCAATAGAGTGCTGCCACCATTGCAAACAGGGTTAGATGATGCAGTAATAGTTGGTGCTATTGATCCACTATTTGAGATGCCTAACTTAGCAATAGCAAGACTTGAAAAACTACCCGCACTTAGAACCGTGCAGTCAAATGTTTCGCTTTGTGCAAAAACTTCCAGGAAATTTATATTCCCATTGCTTTCTACATCTATAGAACTTACATGACCATAATAAGAACCTGGAATATGCTTTGCCCACTGAAAAACTCCATTGTTGTCCCAGTATGAAATATAGCAATTATCATAGCCATTGCTAGTAATGGTTGCATCACCAACTGTTGCAGTTCCATCAAAGGTTCCTGCAAAATAAAAGTTTCCATTTGCATCAACCTTTGATCTATTTCCTCCGAAATAGCCTATACCTTCAACAGAATGAATCCAGGTTAAGTCTCCATTAGTTGTATACTTTGCAATAAAATAATCATTTCCACCGGTACTGGTCAAAGAATTAGAACCAAAGGTTGCCGTTCCTGTGAAAACACCGCTGACATAAGGATTGCCATCGCTATCCAAAGAAACACTTTTGCTATAGTCATTAGCTGCACCTCCTCCATTTACTGCCCACAACCACGTAGAAGTTGATGGATCATATTTTGCCAGGAAGTAATCGTATTCATAAAATCCTCCACCTCCGTTAGAAACCAAATCTATATTTCCAAATTGAGTAGGATATGTTGATGATCCATTAAAATAACCTGTAACAAAAACCTTCCCGGATTGATCAACAGCAATTCCGGTTCCACCCTCGCCATTATAACCTGCATCTATACTTCCGACTGTGGTTTGCCATTGAGCAACCCCGGCGCTATTATATTTTACCACAAAAATATCCCACCATCTATTAGATAATGTCAATGTCG
>DASYQG010000115.1:0-4676 GCA_036005825.1 Chitinophagaceae bacterium
CGTTACCATTAAATTGATTTAGCAATCCGCCAATTCCGCCGCTTTGCGAAGCGACTTCGTTACTTTTTCCACCTGTAATTGATGCCAATAGTTTTTCCAAAGAAAAAGCTGAATCATTGGGATCATTGGTTTTATTGATCAGTGTGCCCAGTACATTGGGTATAAGATGCCCCGATAAATTATTGGCCTGGCTGGTACCCATCCTGAATTTATTCATCAGCTTGGACGCAAAATGTCCCATCATCATTGCGACGATCGGGTTGCTGAGCAAGCTTTTCTTATTTGTGTTGCCGCCAAACATCGATAATATGTTTTGCACGCCGCCGCCTGCAACGACGTTACGCAAGCCTGATGCTACAGTATTGGTGGCCTCCGCCACAACATCATTGTTGTATTGATTAGGAACATCAGGATTATTAATTACAGTGTCTGTTGCCTCTCCCTTCACGAGATCAAATAATTCTTTTAACATGGTTAATGATGTTTAAGTAAATAATAAGGATGGCCTGCTAAAACTGCGCCGGATTTAGAACACGATCATCACAACAACATTGATATTACACTTCCCTATTGTTCGGAAAAAGAACCAATGTCCGGGATGCGCATGACAGGTATGCCAACCAGGAAATTGCTTACCTGCTGCAACGAATAGAAAACTATAAGGGTCTTGTGATCTTAGCGACGAATATGAAGAATAACATCGATGAAGCATTTGCCAGAAGATTTCAGACTATCATCCATTTTCCACTCAAATAAGCCATATGCCAGAATACAAAACCCGGCGGATTTAACATCATCAATATTTTTCAATGCACCAGTTGGTTACCTGTCCAAATTGTATATCGGGACTGTCGCTATTCAATTTTGAGCTTTCTGATCTTCACTTCCAGTTTGTTCTTGTTTTTAAATTCAGGAGGTAAGCCGAGTCGCAGTTCCAGTCGACCGTCAGTTCTCAGTTTGCCGGCTGTTGCAATAAGAAAACTTCCAGGATTATTAGCAGGAAAGGGAGCGACTGAACCGAGAAGCTCGTTCTTCCCTTCCGATTGCCAGTAAAGTTCAAATGTAATTGGGACCAAATCCGGGTTAATGATATTTGCCACAGTAATGCTTACAAATTTCTTCTTAGAAAAAGAATCTGTTATTTGGACTGCCTGGCTAAAGGCCGGTTGAGCAGGACTAATGGTATAGATAGTATCCGAATTGGGCAACGATATTGTATTTGATCCCCGTTTGCTTTCGTGCTGGTTACAATAACCGCTGATGAACCAGGACAGGAAAAGAATAAAAATAAACTTCAGGCTATTCCACAAAATTCATAAAATTTGATCACTATAAAATTATTCAATTCTGAGTTGAACGGATAATAACTGGTGTTACAATTAAGTCAATTTTACTCAGCCTCAATGATGCATCCGGTTTTTCAAACTGTCCTTTGTCAGGAATCGCTACAAGGCTGACATTTATTTCAGAATTATCTTTTAGTTCGCCGCTGTTCCGGAGTTTTTCTATTGTGGGAGTAATATTTACGAGGAACCGCGGGGTATGGTTTGCATGTTCGCCATGCTGCATGCCGCCATCTGTGCCAAAGAACGAGAAACTACCGGCATAGTGATTATCAGTTGTTGGTGTATTAACATTGGCTTGCGGTAAATTGATAAATACTCTTACAAAAAAATCACTTGTTGACGGCAGCGTTGCATAGTCAATACTTACGAATACGGTTTCTTTTGATTTATCGTTATTGATTATCCGTGAAAATTCACTCACCGCTGCATTCGTTCTTGCAGTAAATGGGCTCACCATACTCACCTGTGCGGTGTCCGCAAGAGAAATACGTTGTTTGACATCAAATCTGATGTCTGCTCCTTTGCGGATCCGGGCTTCAATTCTTTTCAATTCTGCTTTATCTGGCAAGACAGTAGCGCCATTGCTGCCGATTGCACTACTTTCATAGCGATAGCTAAGGATGGGCATCAGGGTTGTTGCGCCTGCAGTAGTTTGAGTGGGGTTACCACTGGCATCATAAAAATGTGTCCAGTTTGTATTGAGCCAGGTGGAGTCATTTGTATTATCATTGTTCATTTCAAGATTCCATTTGGCCCAGCAATAATCAATCATGCAATGATGCATCCAAAAGATCGGATCCATAGCGGAACCAAATCCACCAAAGTCACCACCGGTATATGTATGAACCCTGTTATGAGGAGTTCCTTCCAATTGTTGTGAAAATGTAAAAAAGTTCGTATCCGAAAATATAAGATCGAGTGTGCCTGACGCTACTTGTGTTTGTCCGGCCATACTTGTATTATTTCGCGGCATAAAAAGAACACTTGAATTATCAAGAAAATCGGGATGAATAGCCGGATTCTGATTCCAATTCCAATAAGGCAATCCAAATTTTTTGTCACCTGTTAGTTCCTGGCATATGCGTTCAAACCATACGAGATAAGCCCGGTGCCATGAGAAGAAATGATTAGTACCATGCTGGCAGAAATTGAAGCCTACACCTTTTGTACCGTGAATGGCTGCTTGTGCAGACCAGCCTCGTGTATCAGAAGCATTAGCGGCCGAGCGGTCTTTCATGAGTTTTACTGCCTGGCGATATGTATTGATGGCTGCATCAACTTCAGGCGAACCGGTCCTAAGACGACGACGGACGGGTCTATTCTTTATAGCATCATTGCAGCCCTCGCAACCGCCCAATGTAAAACCGGCAAGAACGCCAACGGTGATCCAACCCATTCCTTTAATAAATATACGACGATCCAATTTTGATGGAGACAGGTTAAGGGTTTCCATAATACAACTTTTAATTGTTAAGAATTAACGAGGCACTGGCATAAAGGTTCTATCCAATCAGCAATGTCCTTGGTGCAACAGGTACAACATTTATTGTCGGATGTGTTTGTTCAAGATCAGTGACTGTATACACAGCAACTACTTCAACCTGAACCAGGCTAAAAATTTCTACAAATCCAATCTTTAATTGTTCATCAGGCAGTGCAGGTTTCAGCATTTCTGTGATCCTGCAACAATCATCCATCGTGGCATGTAAAGGAGGAAGCACTATGCGGTCCAATCCTACATACTTTATTTTTTCAGGTTCACGGCCAATGGGTTTATTATGCAATACTACAGGTGTGAAGATCTTTCCAATAGCTGCTTCCTTCCCGCCATAATTCAGGATATTGATCTCGGTCGAATAAATACCCCGGGCGAGAATAGCCCCTTCGCAATCATTTTCAAATTTGTTTTTCTGGATGCCACACACAAATTTTACGTTGTAAACGAAGAATTTTCGCCCTGTCAGCTTAAGACGTTTTAATATTTCACGAGTTGGCATAAAAAAGGTTTAATGGATGAAGAATTAGGAATAACAAGGTATTACTAAAGGTAAACTTTGAAAGATGGTGAAGTCAATACCAGCTTCGTGGTAGATAATCATTGTTGGTTTTCACACGCAATTATTAAGCACGAAGCTTTTTCATATGCCATTCCCCCCGCCCGCCTGGTCGCAGTTGTATGTTTGCGCTGTAATCACAACGGAAAAAATAACCTCATCCTTCACGCCGTTGGCATGTCCCGACGGCTTAATGTACTTTAAACAAAGAAAAGTAAACCCAAATGCTCCGCCGGTTTCGCCGGGCCAACGCACATAAACACTCCGGCATTTTGTAAACGAACTTAATTATCGAAGAGATAGGACGAAGTTCTTGCTGCATGCCATGCAACACATCGATAGGCGCTGTCTTCTTCGTTTTCAATCATTAAAGATGTTTGCGAACTATAGAAGACGAAAAAGAAGGCGCCGGAAAATTCTTAATCCCCTTTAGAAATTTTTTTTGATGTATTAGCGCCTTGTCCCGACGTCAATTAAGTATGATAACTCAATTATAAAGAATCTAAGTCGGGACACAGCGCCTTTAAGGTTTTCTAAAAACACGAAGCGGATTGTTCATCCTGTCATTACAAAAACAAAAAGAAATTTTAGAATCATCATACTCTTCACGTGCATTGGCCGGACAAATGGGCGGAGCCATTCATTTGTCCATGATCTTTTTGCTTCTTTTCCATCAAGGGAAAAAGAAGAAATAGAATTCTCTTTTTTTCAAAGATCTCCATAGCTATTGGAACAATGATGAGATCGATCATTCAGTAAGGTTTCTGGTTAATCCAATCGTAGCTTTACGCAATTACTGGTAGAGTTACCACGAATCTTTTCTTCTTTGAGAATAAAACAATTTTTGTCTCCTGAATTTTTATTCTGCAATTAAACTTTTTTTCACACACCGGGTCTTTGTAACGCACCACCCCACTTTCCATCCAGGAAAAGTTCTTTAAGAATCAATTCAAAAATTTAGCGCAAAATCTTTTGGCACTATGTTTAGCAGAGCGCCGGAAGAAACATTTATTAACAAAACAAACAGATCTATGAAGACAAGTAAAAAAGCAATTATGAGTATGCTGGCCATCGGTATTTCTTTTGCCGGATTCAGCCAGTCGCCATTGGGTGTCCGTACTGCTACCAATGCTGCAACAAGAGCCTCGCTAAGTACGAATGCTGCATCAAGAGCCGTAACAGCAACTACCACGGCAACAAGGACAACTGTAACAACAACCGCTCAATCTGCTTCAGCTGCACAAAAGGGATTGACAACAGCAGCAGATGCAAAAAC
>DASYQG010000116.1:0-3568 GCA_036005825.1 Chitinophagaceae bacterium
TAAAATTTTTGAAAGATTGCTGTGTTCATATTCATCCAATCTTTCAGCCATTGTGTTGAATGCATTGGCCAGATCACCAAACTCATCTTTACGATTCATGTGGATACGTTCTCCATAGTTCTTGTTAGCAATTGCTTTTATAGCTTCTGTAAGTTTTGCGAGAGGGCCGGCCACAAGGACAGGAAAATTAAAAATAAAAGTAAATCCTATTAAGAGACAAATGGTAAGTATGATTGTAATAATTGTTTTTGCATTTTCTGCTGATTTCTGCGCTGCCTGGTTTTTTTTATCAATGGCCTGCAGGTTTATCTGCATGATCTGGCTGATGTCTCTCCGGATCTTTAATTGCAGAGTATCGCTACTCCCCTTTTCCTTCAGCTCATTAAAATTTTTTCTGAGTGAAGCTGTTATCTCCTTTTCACCTGATTCCGTGATATTGTTTTCCTGAAGCTGAAGACTTTTTTCAAATCGCTCCAAATCGTTTTTATTTTTTTGAAGGCTGTCAAGTTCATTCAGCATTTCTCTTGAATAGTTCAGCGTTTCATAATTGGCTTTTACAATGGCTTTACTTTCTTCGCTCAGGCGGTTGAGATAATAAAAACTTACCGCTCCTACGAGTATCAGCAGCGCAAAGAGAAAAGTGCCGCCCAGGGCTATCTTTGTTTTCAATTTAAGTGCCATCAGGACAGAATAATTAAGTCGACATCATTTTTTGAAAGAGTTGTCAGCAGTTGATTAAACACATTCGTACGCAAAATTATCTGGAATAATTTCAAATGCGGTTTGCCAATACAAACTGTTGTAATTTTCTTTTCGGTCACCGTTTCTATAATGGCCCTTGCAATATTATCATGTTTTACCTGTAATACTTCTGCACCCAACTCAGTTGCATTTTTAAAATTATTAATAAGATGACGCTGATCAGCCAAAGGTATTTTATCCATGGCTTCTTTAGGTGTTTGTACATATAATACAAACCATTTGCTGTTATAATAAGAAGCCAGCCTTGCTGTTTTACGAATAATGTTCTGCGCCATTTCATGATTGGATGAAATGCAAGCAAGGAAATGTTCATGCCGCCATGGATGTTCCCTTGCCGTTACTTCATAATCTACTTTTCTTTCTACCTGTCCAGCTACTTCCTTTAATGCCAGCTCACGGAGCTGTAGAATTTTTTCAGGCTGAAAAAAATTGGTCAATGCTTGTTGCACTTTAGCATGGTCATAGATCTTTCCTTCCTTTAAACGTGTGATCAATTCTTTAGCGGTAAGATCAATATTCACTACTTCATCCGCCAGTTGAAGAAGTTTATCCGGCACTCTTTCGGCAACTTCAACACCGGTTATTTGTTTTACATCTTCATTGATGCTTTCAATATGCTGAATATTTACCGCCGTGATCACATCAATACCAGCATCCAGGATATCGATCACATCCTGCCAGCGTTTTTCATTTTTACTGCCTGGTATATTGGTATGAGCTAATTCATCAACGATCACTATATCAGGATGCAACAAAAGAACAGCCTGTACATCCAGTTCATCCAATTCTTTTCCTTTATAAAAAACTTTTCTTCTGGGAACAACCGGCAAACCTTCCACCAGGGCCTGCGTTTCGTTTCGGTTATGCGTTTCTATGTATCCGACTTTTATGTTTACTCCATTTCGTAACAAGGTATGAGCTTCCTGCAGCATGCGATAGCTTTTACCTACACCGGCACTCATGCCAATATAGATCTTCAGCTTGCCTTTTTTTTCCCGCTGAATTTTAGCTAACCATTTATCTGCTTCCTGTTCTGCCATTTTACAACTTAACCAATGATAAAGTTATAGTGGTTGTATAACTGTATAAATAATATTCATCGCTAAAAATGAAAAGCTGCACCTAAAATAAATGTGCCTGTGCTTTTAGCTGTTGGAGTAAGCTTATCAGAGTTTTTATAAAACATTGGGTCATTTGCTCCATCTAAGCGAAACTCCGGCATGATCGTCAGGTTATTTATATGAATATTGCCTGTAAATGTAAAATCGAAAATATTTGTTCCAAAACCTGCTACTCCTTTTTCATCTGCGAAATATTCGCCTCTTGCAGTTAATCCAAACACAGAGCTTGGGTCATAATTAAGATACAAAGCAGATCCCCACCACGAATCAGCGTCGCCACCGTATGGCTTTACAGATTTCACTGTACCATTATAACCAATGGCGAATTTGCTGGAGACAGTTCCGGTAAATACCAAATCAACCTGGTTAACAGTAGCATCAGACATATCTTTTCCCCCAACATAATTCAGGTAAGCATTTATTTTACTGTTTGTAGTTACCGCATGAATTTGTCCAATTAAATTTTTCTTTGCAAAGCTTGCAGTTGAAAAATCCGTTGGGTTTGCAACACCTATCATAAAACTAAAATTGCTATTTGCTGTCACATCCATTTTTACTCCTGTATGAAAAAAAGGGCCATAGCTAAACATGTAGTCCATGCTGTAATTACGGTTGAGATAAGCATCGGCAACTTCATAGCCAACATGGGTAAACCATTTACCCATTGTAAATTTTACTTTGTCAGAAGGAGAATAAGCAACAAAAGCTTGTTTGATTGTCGCTAATGTACCATTGTCATTATAAGAAGATTCTTCTGCTCTTTTTCCAAAACCAAGATCAGCGACTGCTTGTACTTTGCCGATCGTATAATCAGCTTTTAATGAAGCCATACCAAGTTCAAAAGAGTTTTGAGAATGCGTATAGCTCGTGTAGTTATTTGTACGACCTGAATCTTTTGCATTTGCAAAATTGTAGCGGTAATAAGCATCTACCGATCCTGTTATACTAAGAGTACCTTTTTTTGCAGTGGAATCGGCATTTTGAGAAAACATAACCTGGCTTACCGTTGCTGATAGTATAAATAAGCTGATCTTTTTCATCTTCAATTCTGTTTTAAATTTTTATTATTTCAAATTATCTAAAGCAATATTCAATTTGAGTACATTGACCTTGGAAGGACCAAGTATTGTTTTCTCAATTTGCTGATCTACCAATAATTTTATTTTTTCTTCGGTTATTCCACGAACAGAAGCAATACGTTTTACTTGTACATAAGCAGATGCCGGTGAAATATCAGGATCAAGACCGCTGCCACTTGCGGTAACAAGATCAGCAGGTATCTCTTCTTTTTTTACACCGGGGTTATGAACCAAAAATGTATCGATCCTGTCCTTTACAATTTGTAAATAATCTGGATTGGAAGGACCTTTATTGCTTCCGGCTGAACCTGCTGCATTATAATCAACCGCAGATGGACGTCCCCAGAAATATTTATCATCAGTAAATTTTTGCCCTATAACTTCATAGCCTACAACTTTACCATTCACGGAAAGAGTTTTACCCTTTCCGCCACCAGGCGTTGCTTTACCTATTGCTGCAATCAAAAGCGGATACAATACTGAACATAGTATGAGCATCACTAATGTAAGCTTGAGAGATATTAATAAATTCTTTCTCATTCCAAATTGTTTTAATCATTACATGAATAATCCCAGCAACAGGTCAATCAGTTTTATTCCGATAAA
>DASYQG010000117.1:0-3142 GCA_036005825.1 Chitinophagaceae bacterium
CTGGAAGAAAAGCCTCCCGCTCGTGGGAACTGCGGGTCTGTCCTATTGATTGGAATGGCGTAAATTGAAAGATGCTTTTATCACACGAAGAGTTTTTTCTACATACTGTTGAAGATTTAAGAAACAAGGTCAAGGAGTACAGCCCGTATTCAATTCTTAGGGCCTGTGGTATTTGTCGGCAATTGGTAGTAGATAAAAACTGGTTACTAAGAGAGGTTAATAAAATAACCGGGACTAAAATCTCATTCCTTATTCTTGATTATGACCGAAATGTTTTTAATATTAATCTTAACCTTAGTTGGATAACGGTTGACCCGTTTTTTGGGAAATCAAAAGAGGTAGACAGAAAGGAGTTCTTAGAAACAACTATACTTGGTCTAAAAAAGCACAAGTATAATGTAGAAGATATTATAAAAGTTGCTTCTAACAAAATGGGCGGCGTCCATTCTGATAACCTCCATTCTAAAGACAAAAAACATATTGCTTTCTATGATTTCGATAAGGCGGCAGAGTTAGACCACAGCGCAACAATGACTGCATTAAAGGCTATTTGTAAAGTAGTTTTAAATACCTCAGAAAAATTAGAGGCGATAATAAAAGAGCGCACCCCTGCGGGTGGGATTTAACCACAGTATTCATAGCTGCCCATACTATAGTATTTGTTGGGTACTTAAAAGTATCGGTTACTACTCCGACAAGCCCTCGCAGGAGTTTTCCCGTTTAATAAATTAAACGAAAACAGAATGCCTTACGGCATATTTCCAAATACATTTTCCTTCCCTCTCGCCTCGCTTCGTCCGCTAGCAGAAAATTTAACGAACTGCAAACCTATATTAACATAAGGATGCTTTATCAATCGTTTGGCCCAAAGGAATATTTTAATCATATCTTTTATTTGTATATTCATGAACCCAAAATCACTATTATGAGTTTTAAAAGCAAATTAGATGAAGTTTACAATGACGTTGTAAAAAGAATAGAGAACTTTCGTAGCTCCCATCCTAAGGGCTCACTACATAGCATAACTGAATACTTTAAAGAACTAGGAGAAACGATGAAAGAGTTTGCTGAAAAAGTTTCACATACGGCACATGAACTAATTGAGAAATATCCTGACAAAAAAGAAGAGATCATCAACTATATAAAAGAGCTGAAGAATAAACTGATCACCACTTTCAAACCAAAATAGCCAGGAAAGCCGATTAAAAAACCACCTTTCGGTGGTTTTAATATTTTAGTTATTCGCTTCTGATTTCTTCCGGTATTCATCCGCTTTCGCCTTATCTCCTTTTACATCGTAAGCGGTAGAAAGATAACCGGCCACAACTTTATAATTTCCTTTTTCACCAGCTTTCAATGTTGGTTTAGCGCTATACAGATCAAGAGCAGCCTGCGAATAAGCGATCAACTGATCAGCAGACTCATTCATTTTTGTTTTCAGATCAGCTTTCTTTTTCTTATCTGCTTCTGTAGTTCCTTTTATAGCTTGCATCTCATCCTGGTAATCATACAAAACATTATAAAAATGTTTGGCCATCAACACATTTGCATCCGGATAACTCTTATTTGCCGCAATTGTTGCTTTCAAAACACTCTCAATTTTCTTTTGCGTCTCTCTATAGTCTGCGGGTTTTGTATCGCCTGCATAAGTATAATTGAACAGCTCGACAGCATAGTTATAAAACATCAGGTGCTTGCCAGGATATTTTGGCATCAACTCATCATATTTTGCAAAAAGAGCTTTTTTATCCTTTGCATCCACTTCATCCAGCTCTATCTGGTACCAGCGATCATCATTAGGGAAAAGCTCACGGCCTAACTGCAGGTATTTTTCTTTGTTTACCTTATCATTTTTCTTTGTATAGTACTCAACCAGCAATTGGTACACATCTACGTTATCTTTCCCGGCAATTTTCTGATCAGCTATCTTTTTGAAATAAACAGCTGCATCATCATCCTTCTTTGCCCTGTATGCACTTAATGCTATGTTCTGAATTAAAGTAGTATCGAAAGTCGGGAATTTAAACCCGTTATACTCAAGGCCTTTGCCTGAAACATATTCTTCAACCATCAATGCATTTTTGAAGCCAGCATAAGCATCCTCAAATTTTTGAGCTCCGAAACTTGACACGCCAATATCAAAGTAACCGTTGTAAATATCAAATAGCCTTACGTGTTGTTCAAGCGTAGCTCTAATAGCTTTTGGGTCTAATTCGTAATATTTTTTAAAAGCATTAAATGCTTCCATTCGGCCATCAGGTGCAAGTGACTTGTATTTATCACTTTTTGCGATCTCGTTATAGACAAGACCTTTGTACCACCAGCCATCAGGCTTAGTTTGATTTTTCTCTTTAGCAAGGAACGCATCTACCGATGCTTTTGCTTTATCTAACTCCCCTTTTCCAAATTGTGCTTCTATATCTTCAATTGTTTGTGCAAACAAACCGCTACTACTTAAAATAATAAGCAAGCTTAAAAGAAATCTTTGCATGATTTTATTTTTGTTTTTTATTAAATCAGAACCTATTGCAGATGAAATTAATTACTCAGTGGTTGCATTTTCAGGGCCCTCTATTGCGCCGTTATTCTTCTCATTTCCATTATCCCCATTTTCGTTTCCATTGCCATTTTCAGCCACTGCCTGGTCTTCGATCTTGGTAATGGCCGCTATCTCATCACCCTCGTCTAATCTTATCAACTTTACACCTTGCGTTGCCCGGCCCTGTTCACTGATATCAGCAACTTTCATTCGTATAGTAACACCACTTTTACATGTTATGACCAGGTCTTCTTTTTCAGACACTTCAAGCATGCCTACTAATTTACCTGTTTTTGGCGTTACATTGATCGTCTTTACTCCTTTTCCTCCCCGGTTTGTAAAACGATACTCATCCACCGCAGTTCGTTTTCCGTAACCTTTTTCACTTACCACCAATACCGTTTTTGATTCACCAGTGCCTGCATTTACACAAATCATACCAACAACTTCATCATCATTATCCTCTACTTCAATGCCCGCAACACCAATGGCACCGCGGCCAGTGGCTCTTGCTTTTGTTTCAGAAAAACGAATAGCTCTTCCGCTTTTTACAGCCATCATAATCTCAGAATTCCCATCGGTCATCTTTGCTTCAAGCAATTC
>DASYQG010000118.1:0-2910 GCA_036005825.1 Chitinophagaceae bacterium
AATTGCTGTTTCCACACCAAGAGGATTAACTGTTCCTGTTATCCGCAACGCTGAAAGTTTAAGCATGGTTGATATTGAAAAGAAAGTAATAGAAGTTGCTGCAAAAGCAAGAGATAGCAAGCTTACAGCAGAAGATCTTACAGGCGGCACATTTACCATTACAAATGGCGGAGTGTTTGGTTCTTTATTGAGTACACCAATTATTAATATTCCTCAAAGTGCAATTCTTGGAATGCATAAAATAGAAGAAAGACCTATTGCAGTTAATGGCCAGGTTGTAATAAAACCGATGATGTATGTTGCACTTAGCTATGATCATCGGATCATTGATGGTCGTGAATCTGTAAGCTTTTTAGTAAGAGTAAAAGAATTTCTTGAAAATCCTGATCAGCTATTGTTTGGAAGAGATCCTGTGAAGACGCTGCTTGAATTATAAGGTGATCCATTTTGTATATAGCAAAAGAATGAACTCATTCGAGTTCATTCTTTTGCTTGCATCAATGTTTGCGACTAAAAAATATTAAACGGTTCTGCATTTCTTTTTAACGATCGCTCCTTCTGACGTATAAAATACTTTACATTTTTCATTTCCTTTTGCCAATTCAATTTCATATACTGTACGGGTACTGGTTTGTTCTGTTTCTACATCTTTGATCATATAACCATTGTATTGTGTATTCAGCAGGTCATTAATGTTTGCGGGAAGCTTTGTACTGTTGGTGTTCATTGCCATTGATTCGGTGCGTACCCATTTACCGTTATCATACCATGCAGAATATTCGGTTCCGTCTCTTTTGAATCTTACTTCATAGTCAGTGGCATCCATATTATAATCCCAATCAGTTGGATAGAGATCCACCCTATCATCGGGATTATAGCGATACCAAACGACTTCAGTAGAATTAGGAAAACGAGTTGAAAAATCTGTAGTCATTTCTGCTTGCGGATCATATTTGGTCAGGTGTCTTTCTTTTTTTCTTGCAACGGTACCGGTTGGTGTATAATGAACATTCCATTTTGTATCGCCTTTTACCAATTTTACTTCATATAAAGTTTGTTTATTATCATGCTCGAGGTCCACATCGGCTATTCTAAAACCGGGGTACTGTGTATTAATTGCTCTTTGTACATCAGCAGGCAGATCGATATTGTCAATTCTTTGGGAAGAACGGATCCAGTTTCCATTGTCATACCATGCTATATAGTCCGCATCGTCCGAATAAAAAGTTACATAATAATCTTTGTCATCCATGCCGTAATACCAGGCGGTAGGATCTGCTGGTTGCATTTTATCAGGAACATACTGATACCACACAACCTTAGTTGCTTTCGGATATTTTGTAGTAAAAGAAGTTTGAATAGCAACGGGGACAATTACGGTATCAACGGTCGAACATGAGACAGAAGATTTGGTCAAATCTTTAGATGCAACATTTACATCCTGTGTCTTAAATAAATTACTTCCCGCGATCAACACCGCGAAAAATATTATGCTAAAGGTCTTCATAATTTTAAAAGTTTAAACGTAAAGAAATAAATGAGGTTATTTTTCCACAAGCCAACCCTGCAGGGATTGTTATTATCTAAAATCATTTTGCTTTCTTTTCTATTGCACAAATTTTTATGCCAGAAAGAATTTTTGTGTATATCTCGCTAAGGAAAATTTAAGTGAATGATTCTTCGTTTGCACATTAAAATTTCTCTTTCTTATCTTGTGACGTGAGCCGCTTTCATTCTTATATTAATTCAGCAAAAGATATTCTGAGTATTTACAAAGGAGAAGAACCTCTTTCTTCTTTTCTAAAAAAATATTTTTCAGCAAACAAAAAATATGGCTCAAAGGATCGCAAACAAATTGCTCATTTGTGTTATTGTTTCTTTAGGTTGGGTAAGGCAATCATGAATATGAGCATGGAAGAAAAATTATTGATGAGTGAATTTCTTTGTGCTGATAAGCCAAGCGAAATTCTTGCTTCATTAAAACCGGAATGGAACGAAAAATATGGTCTGCCGGTTAGAGAAAAATTATCAACTATTAATTATTCATTCTCAATTTTTGATGTTTTCCCATGGAAAGAAGAATTGAGCGAAGGAATAGATCATGAGAATTTTTGTTTTTCTTTTTTAATACAACCTAATCTTTTTCTTCGCTTGCGGCCAAGAAGAGAAAAAATTGTGCAGGAGAAACTTCTAAAGAGCGGTATAGATTTTAGAATAGTCACTGATACCTGTCTTGCATTAGCAAATGCATCAAAAATCGATGAGATCATTGAATTAGATATAGAAGCCGTTGTACAGGATCAGAATTCTCAAAGAACAGCGGAATTCATAAAATCAGAAATATCACACTTTAAATCTGAGATATCTGTTTGGGATTGTTGTGCAGGCAGCGGTGGCAAATCCATCATGACTTTTGATTTAGATCCGAAGATAAAGTTTGCCGTTTCTGATACAAGAGAAAGTATTCTTGCTACTTTGAAAAACAGGTTTGCCAACGCTGGAATTAAAAGTTATAAAAATTTTATAGCTGACTTGTCTCAAGCTAAATCTGAAATCAAAAATCTAAAACCTGAAATAATCATCGCAGATGTTCCGTGTTCAGGTTCCGGCACATGGAGCCGCACACCAGAACAACTTTATTTTTTTGAAGAAAGCGAGATCGGGAGATATGCCGCTTTGCAAAAGAAGATTGTGTCGAATGCGATTCCTCATTTGAAACCAGGTGGATCATTTATCTATATTACTTGTTCAGTATTTAGAAAAGAAAACGAGGAAGTAGTAACATTTATAAAAGAAAACTTTCAATTGAAATTAAAGAATATGGAAATTTTAAAAGGCTATGATAAAAAAGCCGATTCGATGTTTGTGGCAGTGCTTGGGGAAGAATTATAATCTTATAAATTCGGCAGT
>DASYQG010000119.1:0-11333 GCA_036005825.1 Chitinophagaceae bacterium
GAAGCAATGTCCTGTATGTTTACATCAAGTGTTGTAATAATATCTTTTCCATTTTCTGGCTCTACCTGGTAACCATCAATTGGTACAGGAACCCCGCCAGCAATAAAACGAACAAGCCGCTGACCTTTTTGACCCGTTAATAAACTGTCATAACTTTTTTCAAGACCGACATTTTGCTTTTTTGCTTTGCCATTACTTGCAACATATTCTCTTGACAAACCAATCGTTCTTGTTGCCAATGTTTGATAAGGCATTAAGCGTTTGCTGTTCTCTTCTACAATTACACCACTTCTATTTCTTCCTTGTCTTGCTAATGGAAATTCACGGAATATCTTATAATCTTCGAACTGCAGTTTCTTTTTCAGCGGGTAGTAACGATCTTTCTTTTTATAGGCAGTTTGCAATTCTGTTTTGTAAGCCGCCGCAGTTTTATCTTGGAAATAATTTGCTAGTGCTTTTGAAAACGAGTCAATATTTTCTTTGAACCGTTTTCCGTTTTTTTCACGGAGGCCATCAGCCATAAAATCAATGTAGATATCAAAGGTGGGAAGCGAAGTGCTCAACATTTGCCCGTCTTCGCTGTAGATAGTTCCGCGACCAGCATCTATTTCTTCTATTCGTTGATGAAGGCTGTCGCTCATGCTTCTCCAGTAACTGCCTTGCACCTGCTGAATAAAGAAAGCTCTGCCGAGTACCAGCAGGCTCAGCACCACTATGCCGATAAAACTGAGGTACACTCTCCACAGTATGTCACGTTTTACTTCCACTACTCTTCTGAATTCTTTAGTTGTTTATTATGATACCAGCTTCAGTAATTCTTATGATCGTCTGTTGCGTCGCACTCTTATACTTTCTATAATTCTTTTCATCTTCTTATCGTGAAATGTGAAACGTCAAACGTCAAAACCTCTGTTTCACTTTTCACGTTTCACGTTTGACTCATCATTTAGCACAACCGGTGCTTCTGTCAATTCTTTTAATCCTAATGGTTCTACTGCTTTTACTAATTCACTTTGTTTGCTTTGAAACATCACTTCACTCTTTACAGTTTTATATTCCCATTGCAACTCCTTCACCTCTTTCGCTGTTTTGTTGATGTTGCGAATGGTTTTATCAGCGTAGTGACCATTATATATATATATAACTGCTAAAACTGTGAGAAATAAAAAGAATGGCACTTGCTTTACGAGTGATTGATAATTCAACCATCGCTTCCAGTCAAGTTTAATTTCCCGCTCTTTGATGTTTTCTTGTTCCTGCATGCGTTTTGAAAAATTCAATTCGGTTCTTCGGTTCAGTTCTTTTTCGATTCAGTTCTAAACGGTTTGGTTTTTCTGTTCGGTTTTAACCGTGCCACCCTAATTAATCAGAGTGGCACGGAGTTTCAAAGAAATTGGATTTATACCCTTTATGTGTTGATAAGAACTACTGTGGTTGAACACTTCGCTATCGCTCAGCGCAGGCTGCGCTTGGCAACAGAAGTTGAAAAGAATCATCGTCGCTGGCTCCAAAATCTTTTTCACAATTCACCATTGACCATTCACGAATCATACCATCATTACTTTTTCTACTACTCTCAACTTGGCGCTTCTTGCTCTTGGATTTTGTTTCATCTCTTCTTCCGATGCTTCAATTGGTTTCTTTGTTATCACTTTCAGCTCGTTTACTTTTTCCTGCATGATAAAAGGATTCTCTTCCGTCTCCTGAAAGGTTCCCCGACGAAAAAAATTTTTAACCAACCGATCTTCTAAAGAATGAAACGTAATGATGGCTGCCCGGCATCCCGGTTTCAACAAGGGTGGAATTTGTTGGAGCATTTCTTTTAATGCTCCGAATTCGTCATTTACTTCAATCCTCAATGCCTGGAATACCTGGGCAAAGTACCTATTCGGATTTCCTTTCACTACTCCGCGGAGTGCTTGCTTGAAAGCATCGATTGATCTCAGTGATTGTGTGCTTCGCAATTCAACGATCGTTTTGGCCAGCGTTTTGGAATTCGTCACTTCACCATACTGCTCAAAAATTTTGTGCAGCTGCTGCTCGCTATAGTTGGTTATTACATCAGCAGCGGTGAGTGACTGTCGCTGGTCCATTCGCATATCGAGCGGCGCATCATGTCTAGTTGAGAAACCTCTTTCGGCTTCATCAAACTGGTGACTGCTGACACCGAGGTCCGCAAGAACTCCATCCACTGCATTTATATTATGCAGTTTCAGAAACCGCTGCAGGTGACGAAAATTATGCGGCACGAAAATGATGCGGGGATCTTTTGGAATGTTGCGTTTTGCATCTTCATCCTGGTCGAATGCGATGAGCTTTCCATTATTGTCTAGCTTTTCAAGGATGGCTCTAGAATGTCCGCCGCCCCCGAAAGTGCAATCGACATAAATTCCATCGGCAACGATCTTCAAACCATCCACTGCTTCTTTAAGGAGAACCGGTGTATGATATGATTGTTCCAATGATCAATAATTATTAATTAATAATTATTCTGTGTCCTTATCCTTCGCCATCACATCCTTTGCAAGATTGCTGAAATCATCCGCAGAGAATGAGTCAAAGAGCTGATGGTACTTACTACTATCCCAGATTTCGATTTTGTTTACTGCTGATACCAACACTATGTCTTTTTGCAGACCCGCATGATCTTTCAGGTTTGGCGGAACTAATAAGCGACCTGCACTATCCGGCTCAACATGTGTTGCACCATTTAAAAAATGGCGGCGAAACTGCCTTGCCTTCGGATCAAATTCATTTAGCTTATTAATGTCTGCAAAGAGCGGCTCCCAACTTTTCATGGTATAAAGAGCCAGGCATTGTTCAAACCCCCTGTTAATAACAAACAGACTTCCTTCCCCTTCCGGCATCTGCTTTTTGAGCCCTGCCGGCAGGAGAAACCGCCCCTTTGCGTCCAACGTCGCTTCGAATTCTCCGAGAAAGCCTGTCATTATCAGTAGATTGCAACAATTTTAAAATAATTGACACAAAATAACACATTTTCCCACTTAACAACCAAATTTTCAGGATTTTATTTTTTCCCCAGAATTTAATTGACTGAAACCAAGTCCAGCAAAGGGTTTGGTTAGTTGTAATAAATTTTTTGAGTAAAATTTCTGTGAGTTGGCTGTGGATTGCAGTGGAAAAGCTGTGGACAGTGTTGGATCAACACATAAATTCCGCGAAAATGCAAAGCAATTAACTTTAGTCAATGGTAACAGCAGGTTATTCTGGTACTCCTCTACTTAAAAAGCTTGGGATAAAACCTGAGATGAAAGTTTTGATCATTAATAAGCCAGAGGATTATTATAAATTACTGGAAGCAGATATCAATGATCAATCATGTAAGAAAAATGAAATACCTGATCTTATTCATTTGTTTGTAAAGAATGTAAAGGAATTTGAAACAGGGATGAAGAAACTAAAAAGTTATTGCAAGCAAAATCCAAACATTACCATTTGGGTTTCCTGGTATAAGAAAGCTGCAAAGATCCCAACTAATATAACTGAAGATACAATTAGAAATTATGCATTGAAAAATGATCTTGTTGATGTAAAGGTTTGTGCAGTGAGTGATGTATGGAGTGGATTAAAATTAGTTGTACCTATAGCAAAACGTAAATAAATTTGCAATTCATCAAATACAACAGTTAGTTGTATTATGACAGATCCAAGAACTCTTTCAATAAAAGATTTTACTTATTCCCTTCCTGAAGAAAGGATCGCTAAATATCCTTTAGAAGAACGTGATGCTTCGAAACTTTTCATTTACAAAGAGGGAAACATTTCTGAAGATATTTACAGGAACATTGCAGATCATATTCCGAAAGGATCATTGTTTGTTTTCAATGATACAAAAGTTGTAGAAGCAAGGTTAATGTTTCAAAAATCTACAGGAGGTGTAATAGAAATATTTTGTTTAGAACCGCATGAGCATTATCTCGATATCACAACAGCAATGATGCAGCACGAAAAAGTGCAATGGCATTGTTTGATCGGTGGTGCGTCAAAATGGAAACATGGTCAAATACTTGAAAAGAAAATCATTCATAACTCAAATGAACTAGTTTTAAATGCGAGGTATATTGAAAAACAAGTTGATAGTTTTATTGTCGAGTTATCCTGGAATGATTCCACATTAAGTTTTGCTGAAGTACTTCATCTTTTTGGAGCCATTCCACTCCCACCATATATAAAAAGAGAGGCTGAAAGTAGTGATGCGGAAAGATATCAAACTGTTTATGCGCATTACGAAGGGTCTGTTGCTGCTCCCACTGCAGGATTACATTTTACAAATACTGTTTTACAAAAATTAAACGAAAAAAATATCGATACAGATTTTGCAACACTTCATGTTGGTGCAGGAACTTTTAAACCCGTAAAAACTGAAATGATGAAGGATCATGAAATGCATGCAGAACATTTCACGATTTCAAAAACAACTATTCAAAATCTAATTGATCATGTAGATAAAAACATAATAGCCGTCGGTACAACTTCTTTAAGAACATTGGAGAGTTTGTATTGGTTGGGAGTAAAGTCGTCAATGGCAAATGGTGAATGGTCAAATGAGATCACTCAATGGGAAGTATATGATCATAAAGAAAAACCGATCTCAACAAAAGAAGCATTAGAAAATCTTATAAATTGGATGAATGAAAAAGACTCGGAAATTTTAACCGCCAAAACACAGATCATTATTGCTCCCGGTTATCAATTTAAAATTGTAAATGGTTTGATCACAAATTTTCATCAACCACAATCCACTTTGCTTTTACTTGTAGCTGCATTTATTGGTAATGATTGGAAGAAAGTTTATGACTATGCTTTTGAAAATAATTTCCGTTTCCTGAGTTATGGAGATGGAAGTTTATTATGGAGAAATTCCTAATTCTTTTTTAATGGAAGTTCTAAAGTGAAGGTGCTTCCTTTACCGGGCATGCTGTCTACTTTAATATGCCCCCCGTGTGCATCCACCATTGTTTTTACATAACTAAGTCCAAGACCAAATCCTTTTACATTATGAACATTACCGGTATGAGCCCGGTAAAATTTCTCAAAAATTCTTTTTACAGTTTCTTTCGCCATGCCTATGCCATTGTCTTCAAGTTTTATGGTCATGTTTTTTCCGTTAGCAGCTGTGCTGATCTTTATTTCCGGCGGAACATCGTCTTTTGCATACTTGACTGAGTTATCTATCAGGTTATTTATCAAATTAGGAAAATGAACTTCATCAGCTTCTATCAGGTCATTTGTTGCTTCAAGATCCATCTCCACTTTTCCATTTTTATCGTTAAGTTGTAACGTGAAATTATCAGCGATATCTTTTATTACATCATGCACATGAGTTGGTTTCAACATCAGGTTTACGTCTTGCCTATCCAGCAATGCGGCTTTTAAAATTGTCTCTACCTGCCTGTTCATTCGTTGATTTTCTTCTTTGATGATACTGCTGAAATAATTCAACTTTTCTTTATCACCAATAACCTTATCATTCTTCATGGCATCAACCGCCAGTGAAATAGTTGCCAGCGGAGTTTTAAATTCATGTGTCATATTATTGATGAAATCATTTTTTATCTCGCTAAGTTTCTTCTGACGAAGCATTGTGTTTACTGTAAGATAAAAAGCCGCAAAGATGATCAGAGTAAATATTCCCGCAATAAAGATTCTCCAACGCAATTCTTTTAACACAACGCCGCTGCTGTTTGGAACGATCACCCATAAAATTTCTCTTGGTGAAAGATTTTCTGCAATACTTCCGCTCATTGGCTCGATAGGATATGTAAACTGAAGATTATTTGCACTATCCTCATAAAATTTTCCAAATTCACCAGATTTCCGTTCGAAATATGTTACTTCACCAAAAGGGTTAGTCGTAGCTAAAGTAAATTCAAAACGGATCTTTGCCAGTCCGTTAATAACAAATGCTCTCCTGATCTTATCATTTAACTGCGCAGCCGTGAACCGGCTGGCTACTGTAGAAGGTCGCAGCATTTCCAGTGTAGGCTGATCCTGTTTCCACGGAAATATATTATTATTATTTCCCTGGGAAAGCATATTTCCTTTGTATTCCGATAACTCGTCACCTACCATCCTGGTGGCCGCAATTATTTTTTCACTAAACTGCTTTTCCTCCACCACGATCATATTTTTGATCCACGATATTTGGATCAAAATGATGCCGATAAGTGACACAAGTATTAAGGCTATAATTATTGGAAAAGTCTTTTTCACGTTTACAAGATGGCAGTTTTAAGCAGTCGGGCAAAGATAATACCTCAAACATTCTTTTGCCATCCTACTTTTTTCACGGGCTGTTATTTTAACAGAGGTTTATGGCGTTGGTAAGATAACTTTTATAAAAATAAAATTTCATCTTAAATTAGGTATATGATTGAACCCGCCGCAGGCATATTACTCATTTCCGACCCATTCCTAAAAGACCCGAATTTTATGAGAACGGTGGTTTTTCTCTGCGAACACCAGGTACAGGGAAGTTTTGGCTTTGTTCTTAATCGCAAATATGAGAACACAATTGATGAGATCGTTCCCGAATTAGAGGGTTATAAATTACCCGTTTATTACGGCGGACCTGTACAAACAGATACACTTCATTTTCTTCATCAATACCCGGAAGAAATACCCGGATCAGTGGAGGTGATAAAAGGTGTGCACTGGGGCGGTGATTTTGATATGGTAATGCAAATGATCAAAAAAAATGAAATTGATGCGAATAAGATCAGGTTTTTTATTGGTTACTCCGGTTGGGGTGAAGGCCAGCTTAATGAAGAATTGACTGGTAAATCATGGCTTACTGTAAAAGCAATAAGAAAACTTGTGTTCCATAAAAAACATGAAGAGATCTGGAAGGATGCGCTAAAACAACTTGGCGGCGATTACGAAATGATGATCAATTTTCCGATCGATCCTCAATTAAACTAATTCGTTTTACTCCGATTCATTTTTTGCATTTATATTTAGTTCCCTTTTCACACTTAATATCTGTAAAATGAAAAAGCAATTTATTCTCTTCAGTTTGTTGAGCTGTATTCTTCTTTCTGCTTGTAAGGATGAATCAAGCGGTTCTAAGAGTGGTAAAAGAGTTTTAGTGTTTTCAAAAACAGCGGCATTTCGTCATAGTTCTATCCCCAACGGCAAAGCCGCTATTCAAAAATTAGGAAGAGAGAATGGCTTTGATGTTGATACAACTGAAGACGCAACGGTTTTTACAGAAGGCAATTTGAAAAAATATGCAGCTGTTGTTTTTTTAAATACAACTGGCAACGTTCTTAACACAAGCCAGGAAGCGGCTTTTGAAAGATTTATACAAGCCGGTGGCGGATTTGCAGGCATACATTCAGCTACTGACACCGAGTACGATTGGATATGGTATGCAAAACTTGTCGGTGCAAATTTTGATAGTCATCCAAAACAACAAAATGCAAAGATCAATGTTGTAGATAAAAACCATCCATCAACTAAACATTTGCCGGATACATGGGAAAGATTTGACGAATGGTATAATTTCAAATACCTGAATAAGGATGTTCATATACTAGCTAAGATCGATGAAAAAAGTTATGAAGGAGGAAAGATGGGTGACGATCATCCAATGGCGTGGTATCATGAGTATGATGGTGGCCGTGCCTTCTATACTGAGTTTGGACATACTGAAGAATCATATAGCGATTCAAATTATCTAAAACATATTCTTGGCGGTATTCAGTATGCAATGGGAGAAAACAAAAAAGATTATTCAAAAGCAAAAACTCAATTTCCACCTGATCCGAAATCATTTACTAAAACGCAACTTTCCGTTGGAGAATTCTTTGAGCCAACAGAAATGACAATACTTCCAAATCTTGATGTGTTGATCGTTCAGCGTAGAGGAGATATTGCTATTTATAAAAATGATACTAAAAAGCTTCAATCAGCCGGTAGACTGGCTGTTTATTGGAAAACAAAAATTGATACTACTGTGAATGCTGAAGAAGGATTGCTTGGCATATGCAAAGACCCAAATTTTGCAACGAATAACTGGGTGTATATTTTTTATTCTCCGACAGACACATCTGTAAATCGTTTATCAAGATTCACATTGAAACATGATAAGATCGACATGTCATCAGAAAAAATTATTTTGCAATTTTATTCGCAAAGAGAAATCTGTTGTCATACCGGCGGTTCTGTTGCTTTTGGCGGGAATGGTTTATTATATTTATCAACCGGTGACAACTCAACTCCTTTTGATGTGCCCAAGCAACCAATAGCCAATCATGGTTTTGCTCCATTGGATAACCGGAAAGGTTTTGAGCAATATGATGCAAGAAGAAGTGCATCGAACAGTAATGACCTCCGTGGAAAAGTTATTCGTATCAAAGTAAATGATGATGGCACCTACAGTATCCCTGATGGAAATCTTTTTGCGAAAGGTCAGCCTCAAACACGACCGGAGATCTATGCAATGGGAACAAGAAATGCGTATCGATTATCAGTTGATCCGAAAAATAATTACGTGTACTGGGGAGATGTGGGTCCCGATTCAGATAAAGATAGTTTAGATACCAGAGGCTCGAAAGGATATGATGAAGTGAACCAGGCACGCCAACCGGGATACTTTGGCTGGCCATTATTTATTGGCAAAAATTATCCCTATCATTCTTACGATTATTATACAGGAAAGAGCGGGCCAGCATTTGATCCTGCAAAACCGATCAATGATTCAAAAAATAATACTGGTATAAAAGAACTGCCGCCGGTATCTCCTCCATTTATATGGTATCCTTATGGTATTTCACCTGACTTTCCTGAAATGGGGACGGGCGGAAGAACTGCAATGGCCGGCCCGGTTTATTATTCGGATCTGTATCCGGGCAAAAATGGTTTACCTGATTATTATAATGGAAAGCTTTTCATCTATGAATGGATGAGAAATATTATCAGAGCTGTATCCCTGCAACCCAATGGTGATTTTTATAAGATGGAACCATTTATGGAAGGAACAAAATTTGCCGCACCTGTTGATATTGAGCTCGGACCTGATGGACATCTTTATATACTTGAATATGGTCTGGGTTGGTTTACTAAAAATAAAGATTCGGGATTGTCCCGGATTGATTATAAAGAATAATTTTTTTCTCACAGATTTCACTGATGCACGCAGAAATTTAATCTGTGAAAATCCGTGTCATCTGTGAGCTTTCCTTCTTGCATAAAAAAAATCTATTGCTAATACAATTATAAGAATCACTAATCCGAAGAATTCTCTTGTTTCTTCTATCCAGGGCTTTTCTGCTTGCATGGTAGCTGCAATATCTTCGGCATTGTGTTTGTTTATCCAATCCAATATACCATCTTTCCAAAAAAATAATCCAATAGCATAGACTGAATAAACAATGATACCAATTAAATATGCTTTGGGATAAAATTTATTTCTGAATGCAAGCCAGCATAGCACAGCGGCGTACAAATATATAGGCATCCATACATAAGGGTCAGGATCGTTGTATTGCAATGCTGCGAAAAAAATAAATAAGAGACAAAAGATGATGTTGAAGACTTTCATAATTTGATTTAACTTCAATAAAGATAGTTTTTATATGAAAAGAATATTAATTGTAGCATTTAGTTTTTTGATCATATTGGCATCATGCGATACGTTGAAAAAAGTTGCCTCGGTACTCGTGCCTTCTGAATTTGAAATGGCAACAGGATTGAAAGATGCATTGACACAAGGTTTGTTCAAAAGCTTTGATGCATTTGCCGATCCAAATGGAAATCCGCTTGTAAGATTTGCATTTCCGGGTGATGCCCCCAAAATAGAAAAAACGCTTCGTGATCTTGGCTTGGATAAAGCAGTTGACCAGGTAACAGGAAAATTTACCCGGGCAACATCTTCTGCAGTAAAAGCAGCCAAACCGATCTTTTTAAATTCTGTTAAAGAGATGAGTATAAAAGATGCTGCAAAAATTTTGGTTACAGATAATACTCATGCGGCTACAGAGTATTTTAAAACAACAATGCATCCTGAATTAATGGTAGCGTTCCGTCCAATTGTTGACAGTGCAATTAATGTGGAAGGCGCCAATAAAGATTGGAGTCAAATAGTGAATGTCTATAATAAAATTCCTTTTATAAATAAACCTCTTGAAAACAGTTTAACTGATTTTATAGCTGCCCGTGCTATCGATGCAATGTTTGGCATTGTTGCAAATGAAGAAGAACAGATAAGAACAAAATATGAATTCAGAAAAACAGATATGATGAAGAAAGTATTTGGATATGCAGAAGAAGAGTTAAAAAGAAGAGCGCAGCAAAAATAAAATCAATTGATATATTATAAACAATGCTATTTAATTCCTAGTTGCTTCCGATTATCTAAAATGAATAGATATTGCTCTTCAACAGGTATTGGTTTCCTGGAACTTTTGTTAACATCCTTGCCTTCTTTTGACCATAATGGTGGAAAGAAATTATACACTTTATTACCGTCAAGCTTAGAAACTTCATCTCTCCAATTTGTCCACCTAAGATTAGAATAAAAATCTTCCAGGTTTCCAGTAAAACAAAAATTGAGAAAGTCAGAATAGTTTAGATCAAGCGGTTCCCATTCCAGATTGTCTGGTGACAAGTAATAAATTTTACCGAGATCAGTTCCAAACTCGCCACCATTAATAGCAAAGAAGCCACCAATTGCATCATCAGCAATCAGTAAAAATTTTGGCTGCTCACCAAATTCCTTAAATGATTTTCCTTTATTCCAATCTGGAACTGTTCTATTAAGCTTTTCATGCCCGGAACCAATTATTCTTATCCATCCATTATCAATAAGAAGGCCTCCTGTTGAATAAATGATTGCTCCCATTGGCGATCGAGTAGTGACTTGCGCCTTGAGCAATGCTTCTTTTGCCTTTGATGTATCACATGAAAGGATTTCAACTTTATTCTTCGCTGAGTCTATCCATTGCTTTACAAGAACCCAACCCGGTTCACTCTTATTTATCAACTCATCAAGAGTTCGCTGTTTATTTTGATTAAACACATTTATAGAGACTAACAGAAGCAGACTTAAATAAAATGTTTTCATGCATTTAAAAAAGGTTAAGGTATAAAATATTGATTAAACAAAAAACCCTCTCCATTTCTGAAGAGGGTTCAACTTGTTTTCACAATCCCGGAACACAATCCCATACAGGGAAAGGGTTTTCCACAAATAAGTTTATTCAACAGCTACAGCGCCTTCCACTAATACAGTTACTTTATTATTCAATACTTCTACAAAACCACCCTGTATATCAAAATAAGCCAAATGATTTTGTTTGTCTTTTAAGATC
>DASYQG010000120.1:0-3574 GCA_036005825.1 Chitinophagaceae bacterium
ATCACACAATGCTGACTACCATGCGAAAAAATTATCTTTTATTTTGGTTAGTAATTTTTATTGCAACTGTAACTAGTGCGCAGGTCAAAGTGCAGTATCTTCTATGCGAAAATCAAACAAATCCACTTGGTCTTGATGTGCCGCAGCCACGTTTTAGCTGGCAATTGGCGAGTGACCAGAGAAATGTTTCTCAAACAGCTTATGAAATAATTGTAAGCAGTGGAAAAGGCACAGCATGGAAAAGTGGAAAGATCATGTCGGATCAGTCTGTGCATGTACCTTATGCAGGAACGGCATTACAGGCAGGAAAAAAATACACATGGGAGGTGAGAGTTTGGGATAATAATGGAAAACCGTCACCATGGAGTGAACCTGCTTTTTTTCAAACTGCATTGTTAAACACTTCGGATTGGAAGGCAAAATGGATCGAAGCAGGTTTTGCCGAAGATTCGATCAACAGGCCTGCTCAATATTTCAGAAAGCAATTTTCTCCTTCTAAAAAAATTTCATCCGCCACTGCATACATCACTGCGCATGGTATGTATGAAGCGCAGATAAATGGAAAAAGAGTGGGAGATGCGTATCTAACTCCGGGCTGGACCAGTTATAATAAAAGACTACAATACCAGGTATATGATGTAACAAGTATGATCACCAGTGGAAGCAATGCGATTGGCGTTATTACCGGCAATGGATGGTATAGAGGTTTTATTGCCTGGTCGGGTAATAAAGATAGCTATGGCAAGAAGACAGGTCTTTTGTTTCAGCTTGATATTATATATTCCGATGGCACCACTGCTACTATTGTATCTGATGGATCATGGAAGTCATCAACAGGTTCGATCCGTTACTCAGAAATTTATCACGGCGAAACGATCGATGCAAGAGAAGAAAAGGTCGGATGGTCAACAGCAAATTATAATGACGCTAGCTGGTCTGGAGTAAAAGTGCAGGATTATTCAAATGGTAATTTGCTTGCAACTTATAATGAACCGGTAAAAAAACATGAAACATTCAAGCCCATAAAAATATTTACAACACCAAAAGGAGAGAAGGTGATCGACTTTGGACAAAACCTTGTTGGTTGGGTAATAGTTAAAGCAAATGGTAAAGCAGGAGATAAAATAACCCTTCGCCATGCTGAAGTACTAGATAAAAATGGAAATTTTTATATCGATAATCTTCGTGCTGCCAATGCAACGGCCAATTATTTTTTATCAGGAAAAGGAGAAGAAGTTTTTGAACCTCATTTTACTTTTTATGGATTCCGGTATATAAAAATTGACGGTGTCAATGAAATAAAACCAGAAAACTTCACGGCTGTTGCATTGTATTCGGATATGAAACCAACGGGCACATTTACTTCATCAAATTCTTTGATCAATCAATTGCAGCATAATATTCAATGGGGACAAAGAGGGAATTTTTTAGATGTACCAACTGATTGCCCTCAAAGAGATGAGCGTCTTGGATGGACAGGTGATGCACAGGCATTTTCAAGAACGGCTTCATTTAATTTTGGTGTCAATAATTTTTTTGCAAAATGGTTACGTGATATTGAAGCCGATCAGCAACCAAGCGGTAGTGTTCCATTTGTTATTCCAAATGTTCTTGGTCCAAATGCAGGAGCGGCTACCGGTTGGGCCGATGTTGCTACGATCATTCCATGGAATATGTATTTGGCTTATGGCGATAAAAAAATATTGGAGAATCAATACAATAGCATGAAAGCGTGGGTTGGCTATATGGAAAAAGCAAGTAACAATTATTTATGGAACACGGGCTTTCATTTTGGCGATTGGCTATTCTATCGTCCGTTTGATGATAATGATGGGAGATCAGCGGTAACAGATAAGTATATGATCGCACAATGTTTTTTTACGAACTCTGTGCAGATAATGATCAATACCGCAAAAGTGCTGGGTAAAAATGATGACGTAACTAAATACGCTGAGCTGATAAAAAATTTGAAAGAAGCATATGTAAAAGAATACTTAACTCCAAATGGAAGATTGGTCTCAGGTACACAGACTGCCTATGTGCTGGCGTTAAACTTTGATATGCTTCCTGAAAATTTAAGAGGCCAGGCCGTTGAAAAGTTAGTCGATAATATTAAAAGTTACAATAATCATCTTACCACTGGCTTTTTAGGAACACCTTATTTATGTCATGTGCTTAGTCGTTTTGGAAAAACTGATGTTGCATTTACATTGTTGATGCAGGAAACTTATCCTTCCTGGTTGTATCCTGTTAAAATGGGTGCTACTACAATTTGGGAAAGATGGAACGGTATTCGTCCCGACAGTACTTTTGAACCTGCCTCTATGAATTCATTTAATCACTATGCGTACGGAGCTATTGGTGACTGGATGTACCGTGTTGTTGCAGGCTTAGACACTTATGATGATGCACCAGGATATAAGCATATAAAAATTCAACCGCATATCGGTGGTGGCCTAACGAATGCCTCGGCTAGTTTGCAAACATACTATGGTAAAGCAAGCAGCGGATGGAAGATAGAAGGAGATAAAATTATTATGGATATTGAGGTACCAGCGAATACAAAAGCAACGATCCATGTTCCGGCATTAGACGGTTACCAGGTTAAAGAGAATGGAAGAGTTATTTCAATAATAAAAGAAATAGGGGTTTTAGGTTATGAGAATGGGTACTTGCTATTAACAGTCGGTTCTGGTAAATACCAGTTTGAAATATCGAAATAATATTGCCTGAAATATTTATGATTAAATATTCTACTGCTTTAATTCTATTGTTTGTTGGCTTGTCATCAGCACAATCACAAACGATCAATCCTTCCTTATTAAAAAATACATGGACAGCTAATTGGATCACTGCTCCGGATGCACCGGCAAAAACTTATGGTGTCTATTATTTCAGAAAAAAAATTTGGTTGACAGAGAAGCCCGATTCTTTTACTATTCATGTTTCTGCAGATAATCGCTATGTATTGATCATTAATGAAAAATTTGTTTCACTTGGCCCGGCAAGAAATGATCTTTCTCATTGGAATTTTGAAACAGTTGATATTGCTCCTTATTTGATCAATGGAGATAATATTATTACTGCCACAGTTTGGAATGAAGGTGAGTACAGGCCGGAAGGCCAGATATCAAATCGTACAGGTTTTTTAATGCAGGGCAATACAAGCAAAGAAGAAGTTATTAATACAAATACTTCCTGGAAATGTTATAAAAATGCTGCTTATACTCCACTAACGGGAATTGGTTACAGTGCTTATTACGTTGCGGGCCCGGGTGAATTAGTTGATATGAATAAAATGCCGGATGGTTGGACGAAAAATAGTTTTGATGATAGCAAATGGCCGAATGCTGTAAAAGTAGGCTGGCGCGGTGCCACTCCAAAAGGTGTTGTTGATATTGCCGACTGGATGCTTGTTCCATCAACATTGCCGCCAATGGAACTAAGAGTACAGCGTTTTGCAACCGTACGAAAGGCAAATGGGATAACAATTCCGGAAGGATTTCCTTCGACTCAAAAAACAATAACAATTCCGGCAAACACTCATGCTTCTTTTTTACTGGATCAATCTTTT
>DASYQG010000121.1:0-3472 GCA_036005825.1 Chitinophagaceae bacterium
AACATCATTGATAATAATAGAGATTTTTGGCAGCTTGTTCTCCTGGTAAAACTCATCGATCAATGATATTTGTTTTTTATAAGTATGACCCTGGCGAACGATATAAAGTGTTGTATTAGCAAATTTTCCAAGCGTCATTGCATCACTAACCATACCGACTGGTGCAGTATCAATGATTATCACATCAAAATTTTCTTTTAACCATTCAAACATTTCATCCACTCTTGAGTCAAGCAAAAGCTCTGAAGGATTTGGAGGAACAGGTCCGCAACTTATTCCATAAAGGTTGTCGTAGCCCGGGATCTTTATTGGCAGATCCGCCATTGGTACTTTGCCCACAAGAAAATTGGTAATGCCTTGCTTACTGTTCAATTTCATGCCTGAAAAAAGTTTTGGCTTACGAATATCAAATTCAAGCATCACGGTTTTCTTACCGGCCAGGGCCATCACGCCGCCCAGGTTTGTTGTAATAAATGATTTGCCTTCCGCGCTGAATGACGAGGTAACCATAATCACCGGCTTTTCTATCTTATTTAAAACATATTGAAGATTTGATCGTATGATCCTGAATTGTTCAGAAACCATCGACCGGTTTGTTTTGCTTACGATCATTGACGAGCTGCTGTATGAATGACCTACTTCACCGAGTATTGAAGCGGTAGTCAATTTTTCAATATCGTGCCGGGTATTTATTTTATCATTGACGATCTCCAGGAAGAAGATGTACATAGCTGGTAAGCCAATACCAAGAATGATCGCTAATAATTGTATTGCCCTTCTATTTGGTCTTATGGGGGTATTTGTGGGATATGCAACTGACAATACTTTGGAGTTAGAAACCGTAGCCGCCTGTTGCATCGCCGTTTCTTCACGCTGTTCCTGTAAAAATTTATACAAGGCTAGCTTACTGTCCCTTTCTCTTTCCATTTCCAGCAATCGCTGGATTTTGGCCGGCATTTCTTTTTGCTTGAATATAGCGGCCGAGCCCCTTCTATAAAAATCATCGATCGATGAGTTGTAGGCTAGTTTGACATTTTTAAAGGCTTCAAGAATATTTTTTCTAAGCTTTTCTACCTCTGCATTTTTAGCGATGATCTGTGGGTTTTCTTCTGGTATGTTTTGCTCAAGCATTTTTTTTCTTTCGAGCTGCATTAAATTATAGGAATTTACCATTCCCGCTAAGGTCGCATCGGAAATGCTAAGAGCCGACGGCGTTTTTTCAAAATTATTCATCGAATCTTTAAGATAGGTCGTCATCATATCAATGATTACAACTGTTGTTTCTGGTTTTGAATTTCCTCGTCCGATTTAATTTGTATTTCAAAAAGAGAATTTAGCTGTGATTCGTATCCTGACAAGTTATTTTCATTGACATAAATTATTCTCTTAGCCTCTATGCTATCAAGATCGCGGTCAATTCTTACAAGCTGACCAACGATATAATCAAGACGTTGTTTGATGGTAGCATTTTTATCGTCGATGCTTGCGTCTTTATACCGAACCATTAAATTGTTTATGATATCGGCAGCTAAAGCCGAATTTTCATAATCAATTTGAATATTATAAATACTTGTACCGACAATTTTCGGAGCCACTCTGACGATTGGAGCATATCTGGAGGCTTGTTCCTGTGTGGACCTCCATTCCACATTAAATTCTTTGCCTTTCACTCCGCCATACATCCTGCTAAGGGTAAATAGCCCATAGGCATTTCCAAAAACATCACCGAATTTAAACCTGTTTGATTCTTTATTTACTCTAAATTCATTTTCACCCGAAAATGTAAAATTCATTTTAAACGAACTGAAAGAATCAGTCAGTTTAATAATATTTAAACGAAAAGGGCAGGCACCATAAATATTGAGTGTTTTGATCTTACCAACAGCATAATAACTAGTCTGTAATTTTACAGAATCGACCACTCTTTCCATCAAGGCCTGCGATTTCAATATCTCGATTTCTGACTGTACATCACTTACATTTTTTGCGTTAAAAATATCTTCGAATTTTCCGCCATGACTTTGCTCTTCCTGTTTGAATGTAAGTGTACCAGTTACCCTGTATATTGGTGTAGTATAACGTAAGTATAAATAAGCTCCGAGAAGGCAAAGGGCAACCGATACCAGGAATACTGGGAGAAATCTGACATATTTAAAAAAAAGATCTTTTATCGATAAGTTGCCTAGATCTTTATTACCGGATTGATTGCCTTCCATTAAATAGGAATATTTTTATTGGTGGAATATATTATATAATAATGCTATCATATTGATCATGCTGAAGGCAATGCCAAGTCGTTGGTTAAATACCTGGTCGCTTAATCTTGCTTTGTTTTTATTTGGGTTCACTAACACAACATCGTTTTGTCGAAGAAAATAATAAGGAGAATTAAAAAGATTTTTGGATGAAAGATCAATGGTGCCATGTTCAATCGTTGAATCTGTGGGTCGAAGAATTACAACATCCTCCCTTCTACCATAAATATTTATATCCCCCGCAAGACCGATCGCTTCTAGTATCGTAATTTTTTCTGTGGGTATAGTTATAGGTCCCGGTCTGGATACTTCACCAAGCATTGTAACTTTAAAATTAAGTAGTCGAACCAGGACGGAAGGGTTTGACAGAGTACCAGTAATTTTTTTTCTTATTTCTTCTGAAAGTTGTGCTTTCGTTAATCCCTCTGCTTTTATTTTTCCAATTCTTGGATACTGTATATTACCATCAATGTCTACCAAAAATCCTTGTGTGGCAGCACTTCCAGTTCCTGCATTTGCAAGGTTGTACATTGCATCGGTTACCCCGCCGTCTGTCGCATCGCTGTAAACAATAATGGACAAAACATCATCTTTCTTGATCAATGGTTCAGGATATTTCACCTGCACCTTACCTGATGTATCAGTAAAATCTTCGACATAACCCAATGGTTTCTGTGATCTACAGGAGGAAAACAATATAACTGCAAAAATGGAAAAAATCAGGAGGAAAGGGATTTTCATGAAGGCAATATTGGTTTTGAGTGGATTTTCGTTTTCAAATATAACGTTTGTTTTATTTTATTTTAACAGAAGCCAGCTTTGATTTTTCAACAGATGCTACCAGTATATAACCAAGACTATCGATCGCTACAGTTGCTTTCTTATGTTTAACTTCCAACACCTGCCCTTCCTGATCCATTAAAGGTCCGGTTGTTATTTTCACCCGTTCATTCACTTTTACTTCAATTGGTTTTACTTCTACATTTTCATACTCATCTAAAAACCTTTTGATAGCATTGATCTCTTTTTCTTTGATCACGGCAGGTTTTCCCTGCCAGTATACAAAATTGATCACCCCGGGTGTCATTCTTACTTCTGTTCGGTCTTCATCATTCACTTTCACAAAAACATAAGATTTGAACAATGGTTCTTCCACTACTTTTACCCGGTCACTCCATTTTCTTCTTACTTTATTTAGAGGGCAATATCTTTCTACA
>DASYQG010000122.1:0-2819 GCA_036005825.1 Chitinophagaceae bacterium
TCTCTTAGCGTACCATCTTTGGTTACAGTGAATTTGATTTTTACTTTATAAGTTCCTTTTTTAGCGCTGTTTTCAACGCCGACATTTGGGTTTAAATTATTTTCTACAAACTTATACCAGGCAGCTTTTCCACCCGGGAAAGTAGCTGCTGAATCTACGATATCATAGATAGTGTTGTTATTAGAAATTGCTGACGTATCGGTTGTTTGTGAATTACTAAAGAATGAACTCAATAGTAAAAGCAATAACAAAATAATTTTGCTCATAAGTAACACCTGATTTTAAAATTTCAGAATACGAATAAAGTTACTGAAGCTAATTTATAAACCAATAACCGAAGTTAGTTTATGAG
Organism: Chitinophagaceae bacterium; assembly: GCA_036005825.1. GTDB lineage: Bacteria > Bacteroidota > Bacteroidia > Chitinophagales > Chitinophagaceae > VBAS01. The sequence goes on from DASYQG010000122.1 coordinate 353, forward strand.
AGGTCGTTGGTGGACTTAACAGCTAATCCTGCACCTCATACAAACAACGACGTAAAAGATATGCCCGAGCAGGTTGCTCTTCTTCATTAGCATAAAAGTTTTAATAGTATGACTGTAGTGAATAATCTGGATATGGTGTAAAAGATCTTCTGATCATTGCATTTCTACCATTTATAAAAAACAAAGAAATATATAAATGCGATCGCCGCAATTATTAATAGAACTTTTTTGACCAGGGGAATTGTGTTTTTGAGATATTCATTTTTTTTCGGATAAAAAAGAGGGTACGCAGTATAACATTGTACATGGTATAAAATCTCATTATGCAAATCCTTTTTTTCTTTTTCAGTTAAATTAAGTTTCAGATAGTTCCCGTTGGATAACCACGCCTCAATCTGTTTGACTTCCGCCGGGCTTGCTTTACCTTGAATTACACGTTCAAGTTTCGATTTTAAAATTCCTGTTTGCATAGTTATGGTGGTTAAAAGAATGTTTTTCTGAATCCCAATACAAGATTATTAACTAATATCCTCCATCCGAAAATAAAGTTTTGTTGCCGCTGAATTTTGTTTGAGGTAGGTTCTTCACCGGTCGCATAAGATATTGTGTCAGCAGAATTTTTGGGAGTTTGTGAAACAGGTCGATAGGCAGATCTGAGATTATCAAGTGAAAATTCACTTTCAAGAGATTCGGTCAATTCTGTATCGGAGGGTTCTTCCGCAATTCTTTTGTATAAATGATAGGTTATGCTTTTTCTCACTTTTTCACGCAAATAGACCTGGAGTGAAAAATCTGCGGGAATAAAATGACGGTTCTCCCACAATTCAATAAAAATGTTTCTTGTTATTTCGGCAGCAATTTGCTGCGACTTCGTTTTGCCACAAGAGTACTGGTATAAAAAAAACCAATACCGGCCGATAATATCTTCAAAAGCAGTGGAGTCATCAATACGAATTGCATCCAGCAACTCTGTATCGGTGGCATAATTCTGGTTCATAGTCCCTCAGTTTAATAGTATGGCAATCTGAGGTCTTTCGCAGGATGGCATATCAATTTACGAATAAAAGTTGTACAACACTATTGCTGGTTATAGATTATTCAAAAAATAATTTGTTGAATTTGTTCGCATTTTGTTGAAATGTTTTTTGACGATAAGATATCTTTTGAGGTTTTTATCTTTTAAGTGATTTAGAAGCAATAGCGGGTAATACGCTGGGAGCCATCAGGTATTGAGTAGAAACTTATAACACACCTGCTTGATTTATTTTTTGTATTTGGGCTGGTATAGCTGAATAGAGAAATCGCCGGGCATATAGAAATGTGTAACAAAACCATAGCCGTGATCTTCAATTTCCCCTTTAAATTTTACTCCTTTTGCTTTTAATTCATCAACAGTTTTACTAATATCATCACAGTAAAATGAAATATCCTGGGTGCCCGACGAAGCGCCATTTTCTTCATCAGCAGGATGGCAACCCATATCTGCCTCAGGCAGATCAAATATCAGCCAGCCACCACCAACATCAGTTGCTTTAAAACCCAGTTTATCACGCAAAAATACCCTGAGGCCATCAGCATCCGAGCTGTAAAACATAGTATGAACTCCTTTAATCATAAAAACTATTTTGGATAAACAAACTTTGTAGTTTCTTCTTTCATTTTTATTGGTCTTACTTCGATCGATGCTGTAGATACATATTCAAACTCTGGATTATCTTTTGCAATAGCAATAGCATCATTCATGTCATTAGCAAGGATATGGTAATAACCTACCTGTATTTTACAATTAGGATCGCAGGGAATTTCTTTCCATGCATTCTTTGATCCGGAGATAACAACACCTTCCCTTACTAATGGCTGAGCTGCTATCAACTTATTTTGTGTTTTCAATTTGCCGATATAAACCTCACATTGTTTTACGAACTCAAGATGTTTGTCAGGTGATAATGTTGCTTTGGCGTCACCCTCGTTGCGAATAAGAAACATAAATTCTTTCATGATTATGGAATTGATTATGACAAAGAATTAGTTGACCGGGCAAAGTTCAGCTAACTTTTTCAAATCCATCCAACGATAACCCCCGTCAAAGTTTCCTTTTTCGGAGTACAATCTTTCTCCTCCCATTGCTTCATGAAATGCACTTGAAGGATTTTGAGGGATGCCGAATAAGACCATATCATTCACTCCCATACTTAAAAATCTTCTTGCAACATGACCAATGAGTCTGCTTCCTAAACCAAGTCGTTGATATTCGCTAAGCAAATAAATTTTATTTAGTTCTCCATGTAATTCAGAATCACTATTGTCTGTATAAGTTTTTCCTTTTGCAAACCCCACTAATTTATTTGTTTTAGCAACGACAAGGATACAAAACCAGGATCCGTCATTTTCTTCTTTAAATGCTTTTTGCCATTGATATTGTCTTAACTGGATATTTGGCGATTTCCCAAGTGTATATGTCTGTGCC
>DASYQG010000123.1:0-12143 GCA_036005825.1 Chitinophagaceae bacterium
CATTTTATTGGCCTGCGATATCACTACAACAAATTCAATACAAGGCTTGTAAGCGATCCATCACAGTATAGTAACGACTTTTATCAAACGGTCGAGTTGTGGAGCGGTTGGAATATTGGCAAGAAGTTTCAACTGCTGGCGGTTGTTCCTGTTAATTTCAATCACCAGGAGTCGGATGAAGGAGTTACGAATTTAAAAGGTCTTGGTGATGCCATTTTATTGATGAACTATAAAGTATTTGACATAAATACTAAAACTAATAGTGGGAAAAATATCAATCAGCAATTATGGTTGGGTGGGGGATTGAAATTGCCAACTGGTAAATTTGAGATTGACCCAAACGATCCTGATATTGCGTCGGCGGCGAATATGCAGCTTGGTTCCGGTTCAACCGACATTTTATTGGATGGGATGTATAATATAAGAGTTGGAAAAATTGGAGTGACTACACAAGCCAATTACAAAATAAGCAGCACCAATAAAGATGATTACCGTTTCGGAAATAAATTTTCTGCAAGCAGTTTTGTCTCTTATGGATTATCCGCAAAAAAGACGGCTATTACTCCTAATTTCGGCTTGATGTATGAAAATACTTCGGAAAGCAAATTACAATCTTCTAAAGTTGATCTTACAGGTGGTTCACTTTTACAAGGCGCAATTGGTGTTGAATTTGGGTTTAATAAAATATCTGTAGGGTTTAATGCACAACTTCCAATTGCGCAAAATTTTGCTGATAATCAAACTAAACAAAGAGTAAAAGGTATGATACATGTGACCTTTTCGCTTTGATATTTTCATATTGTTTGTTTTAAACAGAGTCGTTTCCTTTTGGAAACGATTTTTTATTTTCTGATTTATCTCAGCTTTTATATTGACTACTGTCATGTCTTTGTAAAAGTGCAGCAATTAGTTTTGGCGTTATTAGAATTTAAAAATCGGTTATCGACATAGGATAAAGTCTCTTTCCCATCACAGGATGGGCAATCGTTGGTTTTCGTTTCAATTACACAGCCCCCTGATTCCTCAGAGGGCTTTTTTTCTCAACTGCTTTGATGTAAGTCACACTTGTTACTGACACCGCTCATTTAAAAAATACCAGCACATCTTAATCTTTGTTTACCTGTAAACTATTTATACTTGGAAGATCTATTGGTAAAAGAAACGAAAACAAGAAAGAAGATTGAAGTGAAATGCTATCACTGTGGCGAAGTTTGTGATACTTCCATTTCCACCGATGAAAAATATTTCTGTTGTGAGGGATGCAAGTTCGTATTCCAGCTATTACAAGAGAATGGGCTTTGTAATTATTATGAATTAAGTGATAAACCCGGAATAAAAGTAAAAGGTAAATTCAGCTCTCAACGCTTTGCTTACCTCGATAACGAAGAAGTAAAAAGAAAATTAATTCGTTTTGATGATGGCCGGCAATGCCATGTAAGTTTTTATTTACCGCAAATGCACTGTGCTTCCTGCATTTGGCTATTGGAAAGTCTGCACACTATCGACACCGGTATTTTGTTTTCCAAAACAAATTTTCAGCGAAAGGAAGTTTTTATTGATTATGATACTTCAAAGATCTCATTACGAAAAGTTGTTGAGTTACTTGCTTTCATCGGCTATGAACCTTATATCAGTTTAAATGAGGGAGAAAAAAAGAAAACGAAAAAGATTAGCCGAAAAAAAATATTTAAAATTGGTGTTGCTGGCTTTTGTTTCAGCAATATTATGATGCTGAGCTTTCCTGAATACTTTTCTTCAGGAAATATAGGCCAGGCTGATCTGCAAAAAGTTTTTTCTTATCTGAATTTTGCTTTATCGTTGCCGGTATTTTTTTACAGCGCCAATGAATTCTTTATTTCGGCATGGAAGGGTCTGCAGCAAAAATGGCTGAATATAGATGCGCCAATTGCGTTGGCGATCCTTGTTACTTTTTTAAGAAGTGTATATGAAATTCTTAGTGGCACTGGTGCCGGCTATCTAGATTCAATGAGCGGCATTGTTTTCTTCATGCTTGTTGGACGCTGGTTCCAGGATAAAACCTATGATAGCTTTTCGTTTGATCGTGATTATAAATCTTATTTTCCGCTTGGCGTTACGCTGATTAAAAATGAAAAGGAAGAGACTTCAACAATAAACCAGCTAAAAAAAGGTGATATGATATTGATCAGGCAAAATGAAATGATTCCGGCTGATGCTTTTATTACAGAGGGTGAAGGCAACATTGATTACAGTTTTGTTTCTGGCGAAAATGCTCCTTTGCTTAAACGAAAAGGTGAGTTAGTTTATGCCGGCGGTAAACAACTTGGTGCTTCAATTGAAATGGAAGTGGTGAATCCCGTTAAGCAAAGTTATATCACACAACTTTGGAACAATGATGTATTTACCCAACAAAAAAACCATGACAAATCTTTTATTCATCCATGGAGCCGATACTTCACTCTTATACTTTTTTTAATTGCAGGTAGTGCTGCATTGTATTGGGGAATAAATGATCCTTCAAAAATTTTACCATCTGTTACTGCATCATTAATCGTCGCTTGTCCCTGTTCACTTCTTCTTTCAGCCACTTTTACTTTTGGCAATATGCTTCGGCATTTTGGTAAAAATAAATTTTACCTGAAAAATTCTTCAGTTATCGAAGCCTTGTCACGGATCAACACAATTGTCTTTGATAAAACAGGAACACTGACTCATTCATCACAGGCAAATGTTGTTTATGAAGGAGAAAAGCTACAAGATGAAGAGATCAATAGTATTTATTCGTTGGTAAAAGAATCTGTTCATCCGCTAAGCAGAATCATCAGGCAGGAATTAATTTGTAGTCACCCTGTTCAGCCTTTGCAGGTAAATAGTTTTAAAGAAATAGCTGGAAAGGGAATTGTCGGATCTGTAAATGGTAAACAAATAAAACTTGGATCAAAACAATTTATTGAGGGAAACGAATCGACAACATCACTTTCACAAACAGGCGAAGTATATTTCTCTGTCAATGGAATTAAAAAGGGAGTTTTTAAGATCAGCAATCAATACCGTGATGGTGTTGCTGAAATGATCAATTCATTGGCAAAAAAGAAATATAGACTCCAGGTTATTTCGGGTGACAACGCTGCTGAAAAAAATAATCTTGAATCAATTTTTGGGAGGCAAGCCTTTATTCGCTTTCATCAATCGCCACAGGAAAAATTAAATTTTATAAATGAATTAAAGAGTAAGAACTCAAAAGCAAAGGTATTGATGCTGGGAGACGGATTAAATGATGCAGGGGCATTAAAGCAGGCTGATGTTGGTGTGGCAGTAAGTGAGAACACAAGCCAATTCACGCCGGCATGTGATGCTATCATGGATAGCAACGAAGTACACAAGCTTCACAAGTTCATTCAATATGCACGTTCAGGGAAAAAAGTTATCACATGGAGTTTTATTCTTTCAATACTGTACAATGTTGTCGGGTTAAGCTTTGCAGTCCAGGGATTATTATCGCCCTTGGTCGCTGCCATCCTGATGCCGGTAAGTTCGATCAGTATCGTCACGTTCGTAACGGTTGCCACATCAATTTCTGCTAAAAGGAAAGGGCTTTAGGATGATTGATAATGCTCATAAAAATGAATGACAACCGTCATAACTACCCGGAAGACTGAAAAATACATTTGCTTCTTAAATATAAAACCAGCGAATGAGTGTTTTAATACTTCTTATTGGTTTCAGTATTCTAATAGCAGGTGGCTTTTTAGTAGCCTTTATCTGGTCAGTTAAGAAAGGTCAATATGATGACGATTATACCCCATCAGTAAGAATGTTATTTGATGATAAACCAATAACGGAAAAAAAATCTTCTTTAACACCAAAACAAAAATAAATTTCAATGCAAGCACTGGAAAAATTTCAGTATGATAATAAGATCGTCCGAAATTTCGCTTTCGCCACTATTATCTGGGGCGTAGTCGGCATGTTAGTTGGTCTTTGGATAGCCCTACTTATGGTATTCCCCCAGTGGAATATTGGTGGCATTGGAGTAGGCAAAGAAACTATCGGTCTTACATTCGGTCGTCTTCGTCCATTGCATACCAATGCAGTCATTTTTGCATTTGTAGGTAATGGAATTTTCATGGGTTATTATTATTCGCTTCAGCGATTATTAAAAACCAGGATGGCCAGTGATATGCTGAGCAAAATTCATTTTTGGGGATGGCAATTAATTATCGTTGCGGCAGCACTCACATTACCGCTTGGGATGACAAGTGGAAAGGAATATGCCGAATTAGAATGGCCAATTGATATTGCTATCACGATTATTTGGGTTGTATTTGGCTGGAACATGTTTGCAACCATTTTGAAAAGAAGAGAAAGACATTTATATGTTGCTATCTGGTTTTATATCGCAACGTTTGTTACGGTTGCCGTGCTGCATCTTGTTAACTCGTTTGAGCTTCCGGTAAGTTTTCTTCAAAGTTATTCATGGTATGCCGGTGTACAGGATGCGCTGGTGCAATGGTGGTATGGGCATAATGCTGTTGCCTTCTTTCTTACTACACCCTATCTCGGCCTGATGTATTATTATTTGCCGAAAGCTGCTAACAGGCCGGTGTTTTCGTACAAGCTTTCCATCATTCACTTTTGGGCATTGATTTTTTTGTATATCTGGGCAGGTCCTCACCATTTATTATATACATCACTTCCTAACTGGGCGCAATCACTCGGTATTGTTTTTTCATTCACTCTTATTTTCCCAAGCTGGGGCGGTATGATCAATGGTTTGCTTACACTCCGCGGCGCATGGGATAAAGTAAGAGAAGATGTGATCCTGAAATTTATGGTAGTGGCTGTTACTGCTTATGGCATGGCAACATTTGAAGGGCCAATGCTTTCTTTAAAAACAGTAAATGCGATCAGCCACTTTACTGATTGGACAATTGCTCACGTACACGTTGGTGGTTTAGGGTGGAATGGCATGTTAACGTTCGGAATTCTTTATTGGCTGATACCAAGAATTTTCAAAACTGAATTGTTTTCAAAACGACTTGCAAACTTTCATTTCTGGATCGCAACACTGGGGATTATTTTTTATGCAGTGCCAATGTATTGGGCCGGTTTCCAGCAAGCTTCTATGTGGAAACAATTTACAGATGCCGGTCAATTGAAGTACCAGTTCATTGAAACGGTTACATACATGAAACCGTTTTATGCCATCCGTTCATTTGGCGGTTTTTTATTCCTGGTTGGCGCAATAGTTATGATGTATAATTTATTTAGAACTGCGACTAAAGGAAAACTGGTATCAAATGAAGATGCAGAAGCGCCGGCATTAGAAAAATCATTTAGCCAGCATGCTGGCGAACACTGGCATCGCAAGATTGAAAGAAGGCCGATCCCATTTCTTATTGCAACCTTGGTCGTAATTCTTATTGGTGGTATTATAGAAATAGTTCCGACATTTCTTATTAAATCAAATATCCCGACAATTTCCAGTGTAAAACCTTACACACCGCTTGAATTGCAGGGAAGAGATATTTACAGAAGAGAAGGTTGTTACACTTGTCACTCGCAAATGGTGCGACCATTCCGTTCTGAAACAGAACGCTATGGTGAATATTCAAAGGCCGGTGAATTTGTTTATGATCATCCATTCCAATGGGGATCAAAAAGAACAGGACCAGACCTGGCAAGAGAAGGAACATTGAACCTGAAAAAAACAGACTCCTGGCATTTCAATCATATGGATGATCCGCAGGCGGTTTCGCCAGGATCAATCATGCCAGCCTATTCATTCATGTTAGATAAAGAATTGGATACTGCCAGCACTCCGGCAAAGATCAAAGCAATGCGTACGATGGGTGTGCCTTATGCTGAAGGGTATGAATATACCGCTAATAAAGACCTGATGAACCAGGCTGCAAAAATCCAAAGCAATCTTCTGAAAGATAGTATCAGGGTGAAACCCAATGCAGAGATATTAGCCATAATAGCATACCTGCAAAGACTGGGAACTGATACTGAAAAAAATAAAATAGCAGAAAATAAAAACTAGTTTATGTTCAAGTTTGTAAAACAATATGCGGAATCAATTGAGGGTGTAAATATTTACCCGATGATCTCCCTTGTTATCTTTTTTTTATTCTTTGTAGTGTTGCTTTATTATGTAAAGAAGATGGATAAAGCGAAAGTGAAAGAGATTAGCAGGATTCCCCTTGACGATAATGAACAACTGGTTGACACTATAACCCAAAACAATTTAAAACAGGTTTGATCATGAGAATAAAATTTGTATTTCGGATTTTTATACTGGTCGTCACAACCCAGGTTTTCAACGTAACAGCTTTTGCGCAAGGATCATCTTTACCTACCGGCGGCATGAGATATTTTCTTTATGGCGCAATTGCTTTTGTAATAGGCAGTCTTTCTTTAGCAATTTATTTCCTTACGCTGAAGAATAAATATCAGGAGGAGGCCAGGATTAGATCAGGCAGATTACATGAGCAATCAAGCTTTCGTAAATGGTGGAGCGAACTTGATAAGAAATATTTTACAAAAGCAGCATCGCTGGAGAAAGAAGCTGATGTATTGCTCGATCATGATTATGATGGCATCAAAGAATTGGATAATGCATTACCGCCATGGTGGAAATGGGGTTTTTATTTTACGATCATAGTAGCTGTTATTTATATATTCCGCTTTCATGTTACTAAAACAGGCCCCACACCGCTTGAAGAATATGATAATGAGATGAAGATCGCGGCTGCTCAAATGGAAAATTTCAGAATGGATAGCAAAGAAGCATTTGATGAAAAAACAGTTACACTTGCCGATGCAACAGGCATTGCCGCTGGTAAAAAAATTTTTACCGGTACATGTTTTCCATGTCATGGCACCAATGGTGAAGGAAATGCGGTAGGACCTAATCTTACTGACAAATACTGGCTGCATGGCGGATCGATTGGCAATATTTTTAAAACAATTACCATTGGCGTGCCTGATAAAGGGATGCAGGCATGGGGAAAAACGTTTTCGCCAACTGATATAAGAAACCTTGCAAGTTTTGTCTTGTCATTACAGGGAACCAAACCTGCAAATGCAAAGGCGGCACAAGGAAATTTATTTGAACCTGCTAAAGCAAGTGACAGCACCGCTGTTAAAAAAGATTCATTACAAACCAAACCAGCTAAATAATTAAAATTCGATCGTGAAAAAACTGGATCATGGAAGAAAGAGATTTTTCAGAAATAGTGGAGGGGAAAAAGGAACTCCTTGATCAGAGTTTTCGTGATTCGGTTGCGACTATCAGTAAACTAGGTAAGCGTAATTATATTTTTCCTAAAAAACCGAAAGGTAAATTCTACAACCTCCGCACCCTTACTTCCATTGTTTATCTTGTAGTTTTTTTTACTCTTCCTTTTATTAAAGTAGATGAAGAGCCGCTCTTCCTATTCAATGTGCTGGAACGTAAGTTTATTTTCTTTGGACAGGTTTTCTGGCCGCAGGATTTTTTCATCTTCGCTATCGGTCTTCTCACATTCATAGTGTTCATCATTTTTTTTACCGTCGTGTTCGGAAGAGTTTTTTGCGGATGGGCTTGTCCGCAAACCATTTTTATGGAAATGGTTTTTCGCAAAATTGAATACTGGTTGGATGGTGACATGAATGCGCAACGCAAGCTGAAAGAAATGCCATGGACTATTTACAAGATCCGTAAGCGGGCCGCAAAAATGGCTGTCTTTTATTTTATCTCTTTTATCATCGCTAATTTTTTTCTAGCTTACGTCATCGGCATGGATGATGTGCTGGCTATGGTAAAAGAAGGAGTAGGAGCTAATCTCGGAACTTTCATTTCACTGCTGGTTTTTACATCTGTTTTCTTTTTTGTTTACTACTGGTTCCGTGAGCAGGTATGCATTGTTGTTTGTCCTTATGGAAGATTGCAGGGCGTACTGCTTGATAAAAAATCAATTGTTGTCGCGTATGATTATGTAAGAGGTGAGCCAAGAGGAAAAATAAAAAAGGAAAAGGAAGGTAAATGGGATACTGGAGATTGTGTTGAATGCGCAGCTTGTGTAAGGGTTTGCCCAACTGGTATTGATATCAGGAATGGCACTCAATTAGAATGTGTGAACTGTACTGCTTGTATAGATGCATGCAATACAATAATGGATAAAGTGGGAAGACCAAGAGGGTTGATCCGTTATGAATCCGAAGAAAATATTGCACACAGTAAAAAAACAAAATTCAATTGGCGCATCGCTGCTTATTCTTTTGTGTTGTTATTATTAACGTCTGCATTGGTTGTGATGCTGATCACCCGTGATGATGTGGATGCAAGAGTCTTGAGAACAGCCGGGCAAATGTTTCAAACCTTGCCTGATGGAAGGATCAGCAACTTGTATAATATAAAACTGATAAATAAAACAAGAAGGGAAATTCCAGTAACAATGCGGCTTGAGAATATGAAAGGAGAGATCACCGTGGTACAAAAAGATATGATAGTGCCGAAAGAATCGTATTTCCAAACTTCTTTTTTTGTAAAAATAGAAAGACAGTTGGTTGTAAAAAGAAAAACGCCAATAGTATTGGGTGTTTACCAGGGCGATAAAAAAATTGAAACGATAAACACAACATTTCTCGGACCGGGGTTTTAGAAATCTCCAGCCAGAAGACTGGAGTAAATCATATAAAATTTTCTATATGAAACTATCATGGGGTTATAAGATCACGTTTGTTTATATCGCATTTGTTGTCGGTATGGGGTTTCTTGTTTTTAAAGCAAGTAGCCAGAAGTTTGATCTTGTAACAAAAGATTACTATGACCAGGAATTAAAATACCAGCAGGTGATTGACCAGGCAGCTAATAGCTCCAGGCTTTCGGCGCCGGTAACTGTAGAAAGAGACGAGGGTGAATTAAAGATCAGTTTCCCGGATGAAATGAAAAATAGAAAAAAAATGGTTGATTTTTATCTCTACTATGCTGCGGATGCAAAAAAGGATTTTAGAAAGTCATTTGAGTTAAACGAAAATGAAACGGTCCAGGCTTTACCGGTTGGAATGAAAGGCATGTATGAATTAAAATTATCATGGGAAGCAGAAGGTGTGAAATATTATTTTGAAAGAAAATTGTTTTTTTAAATGTCAATCAGTGCTGAAATAATAGGTCCGGCTTTTATAATGGGATTGGCTGGAAGCCTGCATTGCATCGGTATGTGCGGGCCATTGGCTTTATCATTACCAGTCTCACATAAAAATGATCTCTCACGCATTTCAGGAGGATTGATATATAACAGTGGCCGCATTCTTTCATACACCAACATGGGGTTGATCTTTGGTTCATTTGGCAATCTTATCATTGCTGCAAAATGGCAAAGCAGTTTATCAATTGGATTGGGAGTAATCATTCTTCTTTATCTTCTTTTTCCAAAGAAATATTTTCATTTTTCAACAGCTACAACATTGGGTAAACCATTTATGTTACTCAGGCAGCAATTAGGAAAACTATTTCAATCAAAAAAACTCAGCTCATTATTATTTATTGGTGTATTAAATGGCTTTCTTCCCTGTGGTCTTGTATATCTTGCTTTGACTTCCTCTATTATCTCAGCAAGCCCGGTAAATGGGGGAATGTTTATGTTGTTTTTTGGATTGGGGACTTTTCCAATGATGTTTGCAACCGTTCTGATGGGAAATTATTTGAACCAATCAATTCGGCAGAAAATACATAAAGCTGTTCCGGCTTTACTTTTCTTCATGGCTGTTTTGCTGATACTCCGCGGAATGAACTTGGGAATTCCGTTCATTAGCCCTGAACTAGGTACTGCTCAGCAGCATGGAGTTATTGAATGTCGGTAGTTATTTTTAATAGCTGACCAGAATTACAAGTCGTACAAGAGTGCGACGCAACGAATGCTGAATAGAAGTTATACAGTTGGGCCCATAATTTTCCACATATTAACAAAATGCCAGCAACGACAAATACGTTATAGTCATCCTGATTATATTTGTCGCTAATCAAACCCTTTAAATGAGCATTCCTAAAGGAAAACTTATTGCAGTCGGAGGTGCGGAGGATAAAGGCACCGATCTTGAAGCCGGGGAAGTCTATCGCAGTAATCTTAATTTTTTTGAGTTAGGCATTTTACGCCGTGTAGTACATGAAGCTGGTGGTCCCGGAGCCAAAATTGAGATCATCACTACGGCGTCAACAATTCCTATGGAAGTTGGCGAGAATTACCGGAATGCATTTGGAAAGATCGGTTGCGAGAATGTTGATATAATGCACGTCCGGACAAGGCAGGATACACTAAATAAAGATTATCTGCAAAGAATAAAAACCTGTGATGCCGTAATGTTTAGCGGCGGAAATCAATTGAGGTTGAGTGTTACAGATGGCGGTACAGAATTTCTTGCGATCATGAAGAGGCGGTACATGACTGAAAATTTTTTAATCGCAGGAACTTCGGCTGGGGCAATGGCAATGAGCAAAACAATGATCTATGAAGGAAATGCGACGAGAGCACATTTAAAAGGCGAGGTAAAAATTACTACGGGTCTTGGTTTTATTGATTCAGTAATTATTGATTCGCATTTTGAAAAACGTGGAAGGTTCGGAAGATTGGCGCAAGCAGTTGCTACTAATCCAAGTTGTATTGGTATTGGGCTTGGTGAAGATACCGGCATGTTGATCACCGAAGGAGATAAAATGGAAGCGATAGGAAGCGGACTAGTTGTGATCATTGATGGGCATGACATTTTGCATAACAACATCGGTGATATCCCTGATGGCAACCCGATCTCGATCGAAAATTTAAAAGTTCATTTTTGTGAGAAAGGAAATGGATATGTTATCAGTGAAAGGAAATTTTTAATGGAAGTGAGTGATGGAGCTGTTATTAAGAAGAAGGTGGATGTTGAATAGAATTTGAAAACTGAAGGTTGAAAGTTATTGAAGCATCTGTCAAGACAGATGCTTTTTTGTTTTAAATTGTGTCAAATAAATGTACATGAAACTTTTTTTCTTTTCAGTAATGGTAATGCTAACAACATCTTTTGTTTCTCAAAAGAAAACAAGAGTGATCTTTTTTGGAGACTCGATAACACAGGCGGGAGTACAAGCCGGTGGTTATATTGTAAGAATTGATAGCATGTGTAAATTGGAAGGCGCCGGAGATAAATATGAATTTATCGGCGCTGGTATTGGAGGCAACAAAGTATATGACCTGTATTTGAGAATGGAAAATGATGTATTGGCAAAAGCACCGGATGTTGTTATTATTTATATTGGTGTAAATGACGTATGGCATAAATCTACCTCTGGCACTGGTACTGATCCGGATAAGTTTGAAAAATTTTACCAGGCGATCATTGATAAACTAAAAGCAAAAAATATAAAAGTTATTCTTTGCACGCCGGCAGCAATAGGGGAGAAGACAGATTTCAGTAACCCACAGGATGGAGATATGAATGAATACGGCAATATCATTCGCCGGATCGCTTCAAAAAATAGCTTGCCTTTTGTTGATCTGAGAAAAGCATTTCTTGATTATAACCTTAAAAATAACCCTGCAAATAAAGACCGCGGTATTCTTACTACTGACAGGGTTCATTTAAATGCGATGGGCAACCAATTGGTGGCTGATGAGATGTGGAGAGCAATAAAAGGGTTATAGAAGTCCTTTATCTGATTCCCATTTTCTTGATGACCTTCCATCATGGGATATGATACTATAGTTATTATCTTCAGCCCATTTCAGTACTTTCTTTCGTAACAATTTTGGATAAAAATGGGTGATCACATTTTTACTGTTTGGATATTCTTGGAACAAGCCGATCCTACTTAGAACATCATAGCTGGCAGCAGCGCAACGCATACCGAATATTGCATAGTCATAAGGAGTTTTTGCAGCAAATGAATCGATCAGTTTTTGCAAAAACATATATTGCTCTTGCGAAACAGGAACAATTACTGTTGTCCATTTATTTGTTTCACTGTTCCAGTAAATTGATTCGTTTATGCTGAAACCGCCACTCGGTTTTTTATTGTTTGGGAGAAGTGGATTGTTTCCCGGCCTGAAATCAAGCACTCTTCCGCCGGCTTCAATATTTACATGACCACCTTTAATTCCTCCAAAAAGTTTTGATTCATCCTGATGGTGACCTTTAGCCGG
>DASYQG010000124.1:0-1950 GCA_036005825.1 Chitinophagaceae bacterium
GGAAATGTTCTTGTTGTCAAAACCTATGATCATTCTCCAATTAAAATTGCTCAATTCAGATTTGAAAGTGAATCAGAACAACTAGTACAATTGCTGAATCAATATATAGTAGGTAAAGCCACATTTATTGATTAATATTGTTACCAAATCCGCTTCTTAGGAATGAACCGCCAATCAAGATTAATCCTTGTCTCTAGCCTTTTGTCTATTGCCTGTTGCTTATTGTCTGTTACCTCAATCTTCGCTCAAAAAAAACCCGCTTACGTATCCGGCAAAGTATTAGATGAAAATGAAAAGCCTCTTTCAAATGTTTCTGTTACCATTCTTGGACAACAAAAAGGGATCATTACTTCTGATTCCGGTACGTTTCGTTTAAAAGTAACTGCTGACCGTGCATTTGCAATTGTATTTAGCTATACCGGTTTCAAATCTCAACAAAAGAATTTTCTATTAAGTGAAAGTGAAGAAGAAACGATCGTCATTCGCATGGAGAGAGAAGGCAAAACGCTGGAAGAAGTAGTTGTGACCGATCAACGTGACAGAAGAGAAGCCGGACTGATAAAACCAAACCCAAAATCAGTTATCAATCTTCCTTCGCCGGTAATGGGTGTTGAAAGCCTGATCAAAGTTTTTGTAGGCTCTAACAATGAACTTACATCACAATATTCAGTTCGCGGTGGCAGCTATGATGAAAATCTTATTTATGTAAATGACTTTGAAATTTTCCGTCCTTACCTTGTTCGCAATGGCCAGCAGGAAGGTTTAAGCTTTATCAATCCTGAAATGGTTCGCAATATCAGTTTTTACAATGGTGGTTTCCAGGCAAAGTATGGCGATAAGATGAGCAGTGTGCTGGATATTCAATACAAAAAACCAAAACGTTTTGGTGGCTCTGCTTATGTAAGCATTCTTGAACAAGGCCTGGAATTAGAAGGAATATCCAACAACAATAAACTAAGTTATATCGTTGGCGTTCGCAATCGCAGTAATAAAAATTTATTAAGTCGCCAGGAAACGCAGGGTAATTATGTCCCTGCTTCATCTGATCTGCAAGCCCAGGTCAATTATCAATTTAATAATAAATGGCAGGCTGAATTTCTTGGAAATATTTCTAATACAAAATTTACACTGGTTCCCGAATATAGCCAGCTTACTTCCTCTGTTTTCTCTCCTTATTTCACAGCTGTACTTGGTCTTGATGTATATTTTGAAGGACAAGAAAGAGATCAGTATAAAACAAATATGCTGGGCCTCTCCATCATTAATCAGCCAAAAAAAGACCTGCGACTAAAATGGATGGTTTCAAGATTTGAAAATGATGAAGAAGAAAACATTGATATCGCCGGCGCTTATTTATTTGGTGAAAGAGATTTTGATAAAGCAAAACCAACATTCGGATTAATTGTAAATCCATTGGGTGCCGGAGTGTACCAGAATTTTGCACGCAACAAATTAAACATTGAGAACTGGAATGTATCGCATAAAGGAACTCTTGATAAAGGAAAAAATGTTTTCCAATGGGGAATTGGTTATGACAAAACCGATATAAATGATAAATTGAATGAATGGGAATACCAGGATTCAGCCGGCTATTCACTCCCATTCAATCCTGCTATTCTGCAATTAAACAAAGTGATCAAGTCATCGGCTGCTCTTGAGGTCAACAAAGTTTCAGGATACTTCCAGGACAATTTGATCTTTGGCGATACTGCCAACTCATTCACCCTGCAAGGTGGTCTTCGTTACAATTATAATTCTCTCAACAATGAATTTTTATTATCGCCAAGAGTTGGTGCAAGCTGGCAACCAAAAGGCGGAAAGGATATTATTTATCGTGCCGCCGTGGGCATTTATGATCAGCCGCCATTTTATCGTGAACTCAGAAGATATGATGGTACTGTAAATACAGATCTGAAAGCACAAAAAAGTTTCCAGGTAGTTGGTGGTTTT
>DASYQG010000125.1:0-2575 GCA_036005825.1 Chitinophagaceae bacterium
CAACTTTACCCATATAATTCCGATGAAAAAATTGTTTAAGTTATTCGTATTCCTGATTCTCGCATCAGCTTCACTTAATGCGCAGAAAGTTTATTTTATTTATCTGCAAACTGATAACCAACAACCTTTTTATGCCCGCATGGGCGAGAAGATCTATAACTCTACACCTTCTGGATACCTGATCTTATCAAATCTTCGTGATAGTAATTACTCATTGAACATTGGGATCCAAGGAAGCCAGGTGCCGGATCAGCCATATTCATTAACTGTGAGCAAAAAAGACCAGGGGTTCCTGATCAAAAATTTTGGTGATAAAGGTTGGGGGCTTTTCAATCTTACAACCATGGCTACTATAATGCCCGTAAGTAAATCAGCGAACCCGGCACAAACTGTAAAAACAGAAAAACGTGAAGACAATGCGTTTACAAACTTACTTGCAAAGGTTGCGGGTGATTCAACAATCAAAGAAAAGCCAATTATAGAAAAACCAATAGAAGAAAAGACAGATGCAACGGCATTGAATACAGAAAAGAAGGGGGAAGTAAAAAGTGATGCAAAAGAAATAATCCCAACAAAGCAGGAAGAAATCAAAAAAGGAATAATAGTGGCCCCTGTAGTTATTAATGAAAAGCCCAAAGTTGATACTCTGGTAGTTAAGGAGCAAGTTCAGGAATCTAATAATGCTGCACAATTGAAAGAGGATTCAATTATAGCCGCAAAAAGCAAGGAGACTGAATTATTGAAACAGGAAGAATTACGAAAGCAGGATTCGATCGAAAAAGCAAAGACACTAGCAATTACTGAAGTTGAATATAAAAGATCAACCGTAAAACTTAAATCTGAAAGTTCAACTACGATAGGAATTGGGTTGGTTTTTCTTGATATGTTATCTGATCAGGTGACTGACACGATCAGGGTACTTATTCCGCCCGACATAAATAAAGCAACACCAATACAGACTAATCAGGAAGAAAAGAAATTCCTTGATATCCCTTCGGTTGATTCCGTTAGCAAAGAAACTGTAGCAAAAGAAGCGGTTAAGAATAACAATTGTAAAGTAATGGCTATTGAAGATGATTTTTACAAGCTTAGAAAAAAAATGGCAGGAGAAAAAATTGATGATGATATGATATTGGAAGCGAAAAAGACTTTTAAAACAAAATGCTTTTCTACAGTACAAATAAGAAACCTTAGTACCTTATTTCTCACCGATGAATCTAAATATAAATTTTTCGACGCAGCGTATCAATATGTAAGTGACCTTGAAAACTTTTCTACACTTCAGTCAGCATTAAAGGAGGAATATTATATCAACCGATTTAAAGCAATGTTACGTTAATAATTGAAATGCGTTATTTTCTTGAAGTAGCATATAAAGGCACCAATTACAGCGGTTTTCAGTTGCAAGAAAATGCCAACACTATACAAGCTGAAATACAAAAGGCTTTTAAGATCATTCTTAAAAAGGAACTAGAATTAACGGGTTCCTCACGTACAGATGCTGGAGTACATGCATATCAAAACTATTTTCATTTTGATGTTGAAAGTGAATTATCCTCGCAATTATTATATAACCTGAATGCAATTTTACCCACTGATATTTCAGTAAAAAATCTATTGAATGTAAAAGATGATGCACATTGTCGTTTTGATGCGATCAGCAGGGAATATAAATATCATATCTATCAAAAAAAGAATCCTTTTCTTACTGATAAAGCATTTTACTTTCCTTACACGTTAGATATTGAGGCAATGCAAAAAGCCGCAATTACTGTTAAAGAATATTCTGATTTTACTTCTTTTTCTAAACGAAATACCCAGGTTAAATCATTTGTATGTGATATTAAAGAAAGCAAATGGGTAATTCAGGATGAATGTTTTATATACAATGTAAAAGCAAATAGGTTTTTAAGAGGAATGGTAAGGGCATTGACTTCAACTATGTTGAACCTAGGCCGTGGAAAGATAGATCTTGCCGCCTTCAGAAGAATAATTGAAACAAAAGATTGCACACTGGCCAACTTTTCGGCACCTGCACATGGTTTATTTCTTACAGAAGTATCCTTTCCTACTAATTATTTTATTTAATTTTTTATCTCGAAACGTATACCAGTAGTGCATTTTGGACGTTTGTATTTTCTTCATCTTAAAAAACATTTGGCAGGTAAAGTTCCACTCATATCTTTGCCGCCCGTTTGAATAAAACGTAGCTCTTTAAATGTGAATGATTGTTGAATGAAATGTGGACAAAAACGGTAAGAAAAATTGGCTGATAAATACAGCAACGTTATCTTTGCCGCCCCTCTTAAAAAAGGGACATAAGTTCTTCGAAAACAAATTGAAATTCAAACCAAAAGCTATAAAAAAATATAGCTGAAATTTTGGTAGGAAACATACGAGCCTTTACCTTTGCACTCCCATTTTAAAAAATGGGAAGCGGTAATCGCTAAAGATCTTTGAAAGTAGGGAAACAACAGCATTCCGATTTATATCGGAATCAAGGTAAGTCAAGCGAAATACATTCGATTTGACACGTTAATTCTTGAGAATTAAAATGTCAGTATCAAACAACATT
>DASYQG010000126.1:0-4889 GCA_036005825.1 Chitinophagaceae bacterium
AGGAATGATATCGCCGGCTTCACATACAAAGTAGTCGCCGAGCTTTAATGCTGATGATGCCACTGTTTTAGACTCAATACTAAATCCACTTCCAGATAATGTTACTTTTTTTGCAGGTGTTTCTTCTCTTGTCTTACGCAAGCTTTCTGCTTGTGCTTTACCTCTTGCTTCTGCGAGTGCTTCAGCAAAGTTGGCAAATAACACAGTGAGGAAGAGAATGAAGAACACCACGATATTATACCATAAAGCTCCTTGTGAAGTATCGCCTGTTGTCGCCTGGTAAATTGAAACAGCAAGCATAACTACAGTAGCGATTTCTACAGTAAACATTACCGGGTTCTTGATCATCAACGCAGGGTTGAGCTTTAGAAAAGATTGTTTAACCGATACGCCGATCAATTCCGGATCAAATAATTTTATATAACGTTTTCTTTTTGACATGATCTGTTATAATTAATAAAGTGAAAAATATTCAGCCAATGGACCTAATGCCAGCGGTGCCAGGTATGACAATGCGGTAACGATAATTATGACAGCAAGCGTCATTGCACCAAATGTGCTGGAATCTGTTCTTAATGTGCCGGGAGATTCCGGAATAAATTTTTTATTCGCCAACAAACCGATGATTGCAATTGGTGCAATGATGGGCAAATATCTTCCCAGTATCAGGACGATGCCTGTTGTTACATTCCAGAAAATATTATTATCGCCTAAGCCTTCAAAACCGCTTCCGTTATTGGCATTCGACGAAGTGTATTCATATAACATTTCAGAAAACCCATGATAAGATGGATTGTTGAGCCATGCACCGGGTTTTACCTGCCAGACTATATCGGGATGATGCGCTATCATGTATGCCGCAAGTGCAGTAAATCCTTTTATTAAAAATGCTGATAACAAAGTGATCAATGCACCGATCTTTACTTCTCTTGCTTCCACTTTATGTCCCATAAACTCGGGAGTTCGTCCTACCATCAATCCCGAAATAAAAACAGCAATAATGATAAAGATGAAATAATTGAGCAACCCGACACCGACTCCTCCATACAATGCATTTATCATCATATCGAGAATAACTACACCGCCGGAGATCGGAGTTAAGCTATCATGCATACCATTTACAGAACCATTGGAAGTGGATGTAGTCGCCACACTCCAGAATGCCGTGGCAGCAGCACCCAGTCTCACTTCTTTTCCTTCCATGCTTCCGATGTTTTGTGCTACGCCTAACTTATCGATAGCAGGATTACCTTTTGTTTCATAATAAATATTAATGGAACAGAAAATGACAAAGAGAAATGTCATTACTCCAAAGATCACATTGGCTAATCTTTTTCTGTTAATATAAAATCCAAGAGCAAATACAAGAGCAATCGGTATCAATAGAATGGAAATTGTTTCAACCGCATTTGTGATATAGTTAGGATTTTCTAATGGATGTGCAGAGTTTGCACCAAACCATCCGCCACCATTGGTGCCTATTTGTTTAATAGCGATCATTCCCGCAGCAGGTCCTCTTGATACCTGTACACTATCACCTTGTAAAGTAACAATGCTGTCCTTTCCATCATAACTTGTTGGAGTGCCATTGAAAGCGAGAATAACCGCAACTACAATTGATAAAGGCAGTAAAATTCTTGTTGTGCTTTTTACAAGGTAGTTCCAGAAGTTGCCGAGATTATTAGTTGTCTTTTCTTTTAATCCATTAAATAGTGCAACCAAACAAGCAATACCGGTTGCAGCGCTCAAGAATTGTAAAAAAATGACAACCAGTAACTGTGTTAAATAAGTTAATCCTGATTCACCCGAATAGTGTTGCAAATTGCAGTTCACTAAAAAGCTAATGGCAGTATTAAAAGCAAGATCAGGTGTCTGCCCGGGATTGCGATCGGGATTTAATGGAAGTTTATCCTGGAAGATGAGCAACAACATAGCATAAACCAGCCACAGCATATTGATAACAAGCATTGATTTCAGGAATTGCTTCCAGTTCATGCTTTCTTTTGGATCTATGCCGCTAATACGAAATACGAATCTTTCCAGTGGATTCATAAAATCAGTAAAGGTCTTTTCTCCTTGAAAGACCTTTACAAAATATTTCCCTAACGGGTATGCAAGCAATATCGTCAAAAGAAATATTAGAATGACGCTTATAATTTCTCCAGTCATACAATTAGAATTTTTCAGGTTTGATCAATACATATAGCAGGTAGCAAAACACTGCTATAGATAAAATGAATAATACGATCATCATACAAATAAGTTTTTTGTTTTAGTTCTCTTTTGTCAGTCCCGATACTTATCGGGCTAAATTTTTTCGAACCAGTCAACAGATTTAAAAAATAGCCAAAAGCAAATCAGGCCTCCGCCTATTAATAATAAGATTAGCATATTTGAATTTTTTAAATACCGGTTAAATAATAGACTATGTAACCAAGTATTGTTAGTATTATAAATACTACCACGACGATGATAATATCTTTAAGTCGGGGGGCTTCGTCCCCATACTTCGAATACTCGTCTTTTTTCCTGAGTGATTTCATGCCCCAGAGATGCCAAACACAATGCCTTTCTCATTGACTGGTTACATGCCTTTGAAAACTTCTTGCGTTACAATGTTTTGAAAGATTATTGAAAGCTTAAGCTGCGATCGCATAAATACAAAACCCTTCCAAAATGAAAGGGTTTTTTTCAAAACGAAAAGGATCATTTATCAATATCGTATTCTTCTATTTTTCTGTATAGAGTGGTGAGTCCGATCCCTAAATATTCTGCCGTTTTGGTTTTATTTCCTTTTGTAAAAACAAGCACTTTTTGAATATGATCTTTTTCAACAGATGCCAATGAAAGACTATCTGTAATTGTTTTATTTTGCTTTTGAATTTCAAAAGGCAGATGTTCGGGAAGCAATTCCGCAGTTTCAGTTAATATGCAGGCTCGTTCTAAAACATTTCTCAACTCGCGGATATTACCTTTCCAGATATGATTCTGCAAGAGCTTTAATGTATCCTTACTGATCCTCATTTCTTTTCCCGCAGCATATTTTGAAAGAAAGTATTTGGCAAGGTCAGGAATATCTTCAAGCCGGTATCGTAATGCCGGCAATTGAATCGCAAATACATTTAATCTATAATAAAGATCTTCCCGAAATTCTCCTGTCGCAATGCTTTTTACCAGGTCACGGTTTGTTGCTGCAATAATGCGAACATTAACTTTTGTTGTTTTCGTATCTCCAAGCTTAATGAATTCACCATTCTCTATAACCCGTAATAATTTTGCCTGCAGATCTATATTCATTTCGCCGATCTCATCAAGAAAAAGAGTTCCCTGGTCAGCCAGTTCGATCAGTCCTTTTTTATCTTTGATGGCGCCTGTATAAGCGCCAGCTTTATGACCAAATAGCTCGCCTTCCAAAAGTTCTTTCGTAAATGCACTACAATTAATAGCGATGAATGAATTTGCTGATCGTTTACTGTTCGTATGAATAGCATTTGCAAAGATCTCTTTACCTGTGCCTGTTTCTCCTAAAAGCAAAACATTTGTATCGACCGGTGCAATTTTTTTTGCAAGATCAATTGCTTGTTGAACTATCGAACTATGACCAATAATATCCCGGAAATCATAGCTTCCTTTTTCCTGTATTTTAATGGCAGATCTTTTTTGCGCCAACACCTTATCCATTGCCTGGTGCAGTAATGGAATGATCCGATCATTGTCGTTTCCCTTTGTTATGTAATCGAATGCACCATTCTTTATCGCCTGAACACCTTCCGGAATATTACCGTAGGCAGTTAATAAAATAATTTCAGTGAGAGGATATTTGCTTTTAGCTTCTTTTATAAATTCCACACCATTACCATCCGGTAACTTTACATCACATAGCACTATATCTATTTGTTTTCTTTGCAAACAATCAAAGCCAGCTTTAATTGTACCTGCTTCTTCCACCTTAAAATTTTCCAGGCCAATAATTCTTACAAGAAGCTTGCGCAGTTGTTCTTCATCGTCAATTATCAAAATATTTCCAATCATTTATTAGTTTTTAAACATGAACCGATAACCAACACCGGATTCAGTTAAGAGGTATTCAGGCCTGTTGGGATCATCTTCGATTTTTTTCCTTATTTGTGCAATAAAAACTCTTAGATATTGCGATTGATTAATAAATCCCGGTCCCCAAATGGCCCTTAAAAGATATTGGTGAGTTAACACTTTCCCTTCATTTTTTATCAATATTGCTAACAAGTTATATTCAGTCGAGGTTAGTTTAACCAATTGATTATTTTTTTTAACCATCCTTGTTGAAAGATCGATCTGAAGATCGTTGAAGTTAAGAGTTGTATCTCCTTCTTCTGAAATTGAATCACGTAGAGCGGAACGGATACGGGCTAACAACTCCCCTGTGCGGAAAGGTTTCGATAAATAATCATTTGCGCCATTATCCAATGCTTTTATTATATCTTCTTCATTTTTTTGAACAGAAAGAATGATAACTGGATTCGTGTACCATTGTCTCAGCTTTTGTAAAACCACATGTCCATTCTCATCAGGCAAACCCAGATCCAAAAGAATTAATCCAGGAGGATGATTGGCTGCCATTATCAATCCTTCTTTTGCAGAAACAGCAGATTTTGATAAATACCCATTGGTCTGCAAGGTGATCTCAAGCATCTTTCTTATTTGCGGTTCATCATCAATTATCAATATCTCTGCTTTACTCATAGTTCTGCAACTTTAATAAAAGAAGTCTTTACCGGTATCGATATCGCAAACCTTGATCCATGTGAATTTGTTTTTTCAAGTTCTACACTTCCTGACATTGCTTCTGTAAATCCCTTTACGATCGAAAGGCCTAACCCGGAGCTCGATGCTTTCAGATCTTTAGAACG